>JAIRRM010000040.1 GCA_031255975.1 Propionibacteriaceae bacterium
GAATTTGGGAATCAAACAGCGGGTCGTACACCGGCAAAATGGCACCACCAGGGATTCCGAAAATGACCTCGACGCCCGCACACTCCAACGACCTAACCAATGCGCTCGCCCCGGTTAGCAGCGGTTTTTCGGCTAACTCTTCCATCAGCATCCTTTCCATATAGCTCCCGTTTCTCGCTCTGCCTGGCGACCCGTTACGGCTCTGTTGCGCAGCTTAAAGCCCGTTCAACAAAAAACCCTCGGTGCATTGCACACGAGGGAGCGCTTCGCTGAATAGGCGGCGAAGCGCTAGGTGAGTACGAGAATCATCCTTGACACGTTGGTACCTATAGCCCTGCCACCCCCGGTTCTGGCAATAGTTGGACGGGTTGTCTCGCATGTCGGGACACAGATCGCCGGAGAAATCGGCGTGTCAGCGCTCAGCCACGAATCGGCTACCCCATTTCGCGGCGGCAATCACACCGAACAGGCGCGCCCAAACCGATACGCGACACCCGGCCGCCCCAGCGGGGGGACGACTCTATTCGACGCACAAGGCTTAGCCAGCCGCCCCGACTCGCACCAGAATCCGCGCATGGAGGTAACCCACCACGCCCCCGGCGAATGGCACGAAAGGCCAAAACCCGAGCCAGATGAGCAACCCCGGGACGGCAAAAACCGCTGCCAACATCGGGGCCAACCACCATCCCACCCCCAGCAATGTTCGACCGGCGGCCAGCAAAGTGGCCCACGCGCCCAACCCTTGCCGAATCGTCACGGCGTACGCGCAACTCGCCAGGCATATCACCAACCCCAGTAGCAACACCTGGGTAGCGCCCAACACTCCGACCAGTGTCGAAGCCGGGCGCAGCACCAGGTAGTAATAGCTGTCGAAGGCGAACAGTGACACCAGCGCCAGCAAGATCAGCCAACTGCAAGTTGCGCTCACGAAATGCCGCCGGAACGCCGTAAAGAACGGCTTGACGAGACGATTGTCACGTTCCACGATGTGCCCGAGTTGCACTTCATACAGCCCCGCTGTCGCCGCTCCAATGGTGACCACCGGCAGGCTTGCCAGTAGCCACAGCAGCCCCGGCACCGCCATGAACCCGGCCTCGGTACCCGCCTGGAACAGCCGATCGGTGAGATCAAGCGGTCTCGACGCTGGAGTCGCCGCCGGGGGGTTGGCGGCTTTGGGGCGTCCGGTACGGCTCATCGCGCGAACACCACCATCGCAAACCTCACCTCGGGAGGCATGAACAGGTATTCGGCGGGCCTGATGGTGATACCACGCGCGTCGAACAGGTCGATCAGGGTGATGACGTCATGATCGGAGTCAGCCATAAACTGTGGCGGAGTGACGGTGGCGGTGGCAACCGGAGTGCGAGAGACCTCCACGCGCGCCGCCGACCGCACCGGGTTCTCCTCGCCGTACGTCAGCGTGAGTTCTGGGGCGTCCAGCGTCACCGACCAGCCGCCATCTGCCACGGTGTGGATCAGTTTCGCGTCCCCATCGATTTGGACGCCGTCCACCTTCCAAACGCCCGGCGCGCTGGCGTTGTAGTAAATGTGTACATCGTGGTTAAGCGGCGTCTCAGCGCTCGAAACACCGTCGCCTTGAATGGATACCTCCTCGGTGAACTCACCGAATTGGCCAGCTGCCGAAATACTGGCGGTGAGCCGCTCTTGGAACGTCAATCGGTATCCACCGTCGCTGTTGGGTTCATTGGCCGCCAAAACGGCCAGTGATACGCCGACACCGCTCAGTTCCATGGCGCGATGGGTGGCGAAGCCGTCAACGTACACCATCGAACGGAAGTTAAGCGTTATGGTGCCGGATTGGAATGTCAACCCCAGCCCGACCACCGTGGAATCGACCAGCGACAGCGACAGCCGCAGTGATGCGTCGGACACTCCGGTTGACACGGCATATGCCAACTCGCGCAAGAACGCACCGTATGTCGGTTCGCCCCCGAGCAACGTGAAAACCGCCTTGGCCTGGGCCTCCGCGTCTGTTCCGAATAGCAACATCACATATTCGTTGGCAGCCACCTCGGTACCGGTGTACAGCGCGATAGTGGTTTCGTTCTCGCTGAAGGCACCGGAGGGCAGCTTCGTCCAAACCGTTGCCAGCGCTCTGGCCGCGTCGCTCCAGGCGTTGCCAGCTCTCCAGGTGCCGCCGCCGCTCAATACCATGTCGTAACGCTGTAGCGCCGGGGCACCGGAACCGGGCACCTGCTGCCACCGGTAGAACTCCCCCTCCTCGCTACGGTGGTACAGCGTGTCGTTTGCGAACCAGGCGGATGACGACCAGTCACGCTCGCCATTCTTCGCAATCTCGCTCGACAACTGCGTGTCGCCGGTGGCGGCGTCGAAAAGAATATCGGAGCGGTATTCGAGTGTGTCGCCCCCGGTGGTGAGTCGCGCCTGCTGCACCTGTTGATACGACGTCGCGGCGAGATCAACCGTCTCACCGCCGATGACCCCCAGTTGTAAACCGGTGAACGCCGCCAGTGACTCTACGTGACGCACCACGGCGAGCGGGAAGTACTCGACGATTACTCCCGCGCTACCGCTAGGCGGCGAATCGGAGTCACCACAACCAACGCCCCCGAACAGCAGCGCTCCAGCCAGCAATATCGAAAAGGCGCTACGAGTGTGCCGCATCACGGCTCCTCTCTGGGCATCCGAACGACGGAAACCGCGTTATCCCGCCAAACCGCAGCAACGCGCGCTCCGGCGAAACAACCGACAAGGCCAACGCCCGGGACTGCCCACGGGCAGCGAAACGAGGAACTGCGGAACGACAACCCCAATCACTCTCCCCAGCCGTCGCGGCCACGCCAACGACACCGTGCGCCTTGTTACACCCGGACAGCGCGGCAAGGCGCGGCGCACCGAGCCACCGTGCCCTATCGGGCGCCGTGCTCGCTTCCATGCATAACAGACTACGCGGAACGCAAACCCCCGGTAGCGATGAGCCGACCGTTCTTACGGCTGAAAAGCATGATGCCGTTGCCGTCGATGTCGAACCGCACCCGCTGGCCGATGGTGTAGATGGCGGGGCCGAAGATGACACCGGTCACCAGCAGCTCACCGATCTTCAGCTTCACGGTGGTCTCCATGCCGGTGGGCATCGACGAGTACACCTCGGCCTCGAAGGCCCCGCTCTCACGGATCTCCACGAATTCCGGACGCACCCCGACCACGAAATCAGTTTCGGAATCGCTGAAATCCTGCGGCGTGCCGCCCAGCTCTCCGGCGGTGGCGACACGGTACCTGAAGTTGGATTCCTTGTTCTCCTTCTCCACGTATCCCTTCGCCGCTTTGCGCACCTCCAGTTTCTCGGCAACATCCTGGTCAGCAGCTGCCTGCGCGACATACCAGTCGGCCACCGTCATGGCGGCGGACGGGGTGAACAACACCGTCTTGCTATCGAAGATGTCCAGCTTCACCCCTGCGCCGTCTTGCGCTCCGGTGGCGTTCAGGAAGTTGATGGCCGGATTGCCCACGAAATCGGCGGCAAACAGGTTCACCGGGCGGTGATAGACATCCAACGGCGCGTCGTACTGCTGCAACACCCCGTTGTCCATCAGACAGATGCGGGTGGCGAGCGTCATCGCCTCCATCTGGTCGTGGGTGACGTACACGAACGTCGCCCCGGTCTCGATGTGCAGTCGCTGTAGCTCCGAACGCATCTCCAACCTGAGTTTCGCATCCAGGTTCGACAGCGGTTCGTCCATGAACAGTACCGCCGGCTTCGGAGCCAAGGTGCGAGCGATGGCGACACGCTGCTGCTGCCCACCGGACAACTCCGCCGGATACCGCTTCAGGAACGGGCCGATTTTCACAATGTCGGCCACCTCATCCACCCGGGTACGAACCATCTCCCTGGTGTATGCCTTGTCGTTCTCCAGCCCGAACGCGATGTTTTGATACACCGTCATGTTGGGCCACAGCGCATAGTTCTGGAACAGGAACCCGACATGACGCCGGTTTGGAGGCACATCAATGCCCGCAGCGGAGTCGAACACCACCTCGTCACCGATGGTGATACGACCCGAGGTTGGCGTCTCCAAGCCGGCGATCATGCGCAACGTGGTGGTTTTGCCGCAACCGGACGGCCCCAGCAGTGTCACGAAGGCGTTGTCGTCGATCACCATGGAGAGGTCGTCGACGCCGTAGAAACCCTTCCAGCGCTTGGTGACGTGTGAGAGTGTGATCTGGGGCATGTCAGTTACCTCCGATACCCTTGTCGAGGCTGGCGCCGGTGAGCTTGTTGACCACCGCGTTACAGATGAGGATGGTGACGATCAGCATCAGGTTGATCGCAGACGAGAAGGCGTACAATCCCATCTCGTCGAAATAGTTGAGTTCAGTAGTGATGATCTTCGTTTGCGAGCAAAGCAGCATGAAGAGTGTCATCTCGCGCAACGCCGTCATGAACGGCAACATGTAGCCGGAGATGATGGAACTCTTCTGGATCGGCACGATGATGCGCAGCATCCGCTTCCACCACGGAATGTCCTGGATGATGGCCGACTCCTCAATCTCATTGCTAAGTTGCAGCATCGAGTTGAGCGAAGCCCGTGACGCGAAGGGGATGTACTTGATGGTGCCCGCGATTATCAGCAACAGGAAGGTGTTGAAGATGCCCATGGACGAACCGAAGATGAAGAACGCCACACCGACCGCCAACGACGGCATCAGATACGGCAGGAACGCCATGTTGTTTACGAAGTTCGCCCAGCGGCTACGCCGGTTCTTGGCGACGCAGTAGCCCACCAGAGTACCGATGGTTCCGGCGGCCAGCGCCGCCATCGCTGCCACCCAGAACTGCCCCGCGAAGCCCTTCCAGATGGTTGTGTTGTACAGCACGCCGAGTTGCCCGTACATGCCGCTCTCCGAAAGGTTTTCGCTTGTCAACCACCACTTAGTGGTGAGCGAACCCCAGCCGCCTCCGGTGAGGAACGAGTAGTCGCCCGGGTTTGGCAGGAACGTCTCTAGGGCGAACGCGAGCATCGGATACAGCGACGTAAAGAGCGTGAGCACCACGAATATGGCGGCGATAAGCCACCTGCCGATGGCACCCAGATTCACTTCCTGTGTCTGCCCGGACTTGCCGGTGACGGTGGTGTAACTCTTACGACCGGATGTGGTCAGTTGGCTGGCAACCAGCATGATGATGCCGAAAACCATCATCTCCACCGCCAGGATGCCAGCCTGCCCCTGCCGGTTCACGCTCATCTCTACGTAGCGGGTGGTCAATGTGGAGAACTTCAGGTAGTGCGGCACTGGGAAGGAGCCCATGGACGAGCTGAACACCAGTAAGACGGTGGACATGATCGCCGGGGTGATCATCGGCAACGTGATTCGGGAGAACACCTTCCACTTCGGAGTGTTCAGGATCACCGCCGCCTCTTCCAGGTTGGCGTCCATGTTGCGGAAAATGGCACCGATGAGGATGTACGAGAACGCCGAGTAGTGCAATCCCAGCACCACAGAGGACGGGAATAAACCCTCATAGAACCATTGCGGCGTGTGTATGCCGAACACCGCCGCCAGCAGGCCATCGGAACCACCGCCCACCGCAGCCGACTTGAACAGGTTTTGCCACACCACGGCCAGCGTCCACTGCGGCATCATGTACGGGAAGATGAAGATGGTGGACAGATATTTCTTGAACTTCAGGTTGGTGCGGGTGACCAGATAAGCGAAGAATCCGCCGTAAATGATGGCGAAGACACAGGAGAAGACGCTCATCAGCACCGTATTGACGGTGGGATCTAGGAAGTTCTGGTCGAACAGTTTCTCCTTGGTGGAGGTGGAACGGTCAAACAGGTCTGTCCAGTTGAACAACGTGTAGCCGCTCATCAACCCGGTGCGATCAGAGTCGATGGAACCGGGGTGTACCGTGACGGTGTCGATGAGAATCGACACCAACGGAGCCAAGGTGCTGATGGTGAGGACGATACCCAGCACCAGCAGCAGCCCGTTTTGCGGTTTCGAGAAATACGTCGCTACTCGACGTAACACGGGCGGGCCCGACGACTGCACTCCCTGAGGGGGGTCGCCTCGCTGGGCCGCGGCCCTTTCTGGCATCAGTGTGACGTTCGTTGACATGCCGCCACCTCTCCAAGCGATTGCGGCGCGGGTGTGGGGAGGAAACTACCTCCCCACACCCACTCCAAAGTGGATCGGATCTATCTCGGTGCGGCTAGTGACTAGCCGTTGGCCGCTACATCTATCCAGTCGGACAGGTTGGCCGAAACCCGGGACGCATACTCCGGGTCCTCCAGCACCAGCCGACCGCCATCAGCGGCAGTCCACCAGTCGTAGCCCTTGTCGTTCTTGGCCGGGTACGTGTCCACGCCATCGACGAAGCCATCTTCGCTGTGATCCTGGTTGATGTTCGGGTTAGACGAGTAGCCGCCGATGTCCTTGCCCCAAGCCGCGAAGCCGTCGTACTCGGTGACCATGAAGGAGATGAACGCTGCGGCCGTCCACGGCAGCGGGCTCGTCTTCGGGATCATCAGGTAGTGCTTGTAGCCGTAACCACCGGGGCCCGCATAATCGTTCTGGTAGGCGGCGACGGTGACATTAGCGGCCGACGCGGTGGCCGACTCCTCGACCGAGCGCAACTTCGAGTAGACGATCAACGCCGACTGCCCAGCGGCAGAGGTGGTGACCAGATCATTGCAGATCGGGCCGTCATCGGTCTTCTCGTTGTACTGGGTGACCCACAACTTGATCCACGCCAGAGCGTACTTGGCGTTCTCGCCCTCCAGGCCGAGCCCCTCGACGTCGCCCGCGACTTCGTCAACGGTCTTCTGGAAGTATGCCTGCTGTGCGGCGGGCAGCTTGTCGAACGCTTCCTTCATGTAGCCGGCGTAGGTGGGCTCGGTGAGCATGTACAGGAAGTTCTTGCCGACTGGCTCGGAGTTGACACCCATGAACATCGGGGCGGAACCCTCAGCCACAAAATCCCACACGTTCGTGTAGTTGGCGTTGACATCAAGGTTGTTGAACAGGAATACCTTGGAGAGTGTCTGCAACGCCAGCGGGGTGCCGTTGGCATCGATGTCGACACCGGTGGCATCACGCCAGTCCTTCGGGATGAAGTTCAGCAGATTGCCCGTGTTAATCATCTTCGTCTGGATCTGGTTGCCGTCTTGGATCAGCGTCATCGAGAACTCGTGCGAAGCAGAGGTGATGTCGGCGTTCAGAATCGTAAAGATGGAGTTGTTCTTGGGCTGAGTCCACTCGATAGTGCCGTTGTAGCTCGGGTCGATGGCCTGTAGCGCGGCGATAAACGCGGTGGCGGCGGTGGCCCCACGGCTGGAGTTGCCGATGCCGTACAGGGTCTTACCGTTCGACTCCTCGATGGCCCGACGGAACAACTCTTCATTGGTCATCCCCTGAGCTTCGTCGAGAATCGCGGCGACGCCAGTGAGTTGCGTCGAGGTGGTGGGCCCGGGCTCAGGCTTATCGTCAGAACAAGCCGAGATTCCTAGCATCGAGCCGGCCAGCAGACACGCAACCGCCGCCCTTAGTGCCTTCTTCATAAGGTTCTCCTTCGTTGGAAACCAGACTGACCCGCGAGCCGACGGACGATACTGCCGACGACGCTGTCAGTATGGATCGGATCTTTGGATCCGATAGACCCAATCTAAACGCTTAGGTCGCAGGCAGTCTAATAGTTACGCCTTGTCTGAGTAACCTCTCACAATCGCCTTACCGGGAACCCGGCTATGGCCAACGCCTCCTTCACCGCGGCGATAGTAAGAACACCGTAGTGAAAGACGGATGCGGCCAATACGGCATCGGCACCAGCCACGGCTGCCTGGACAAAATGCGCTACGGTACCGGCACCCCCAGAGGCGATAATCGGCACCTCGACGGCGGCCCGCATCGCGGCAATCAGTTCTAGGTCGAACCCGGTGGTGGTGCCGTCGGCGTCCATGGAGTTGAGCAGAATCTCACCCACGCCGCGTCGTACTCCCTCTTGCGCCCAGGCGATGGCGTCCAGCCCCGTCGGCCGACTGCCGCCGTGGGTGGTGACCCCGAATCCCGACGGGTGCCCCGGCTCGCGGCGCGCGTCCACGGAGAGCACCAGAACCTGATTACCGAAGCGTTGGGTGATGGCGTCGATGGTGTCGGGATTTGCGATGGCCCCCGTATTGATGCTCACTTTGTCGGCACCGCCGCGCAGCAGTGCGTCCGCGTCGGCTACGCTGCGTACCCCGCCGCCGACGGTGAGCGGGATGAATACCGTTTCGGCGCAGCGCGTCACCATGTCGCGGGTGGTCTCGCGGCCTTGCGCCGAGGCGGAGATGTCAAGAAAGGTCAGTTCGTCTGCGCCTTGGGCACCGTAGGCGGCGGCCAACTCCACCGGGTCGCCGGCATCGCGCAGTCGCTCGAAGTTCACCCCTTTGACGACACGCCCGGCGGTGACGTCGAGGCACGGAATGACCCGGATGGCTACTGGCACGGGTAAAAGCCTAGCGGGTACGGCGGCGGGCGAAACTCAGCGCCGCCAGAGCGAAGAATGCGGCGATAAACGCCCATAGGATACAAAAGTCGTAGCCGACATCGGCGAACCCTGATCCGCGCAGCATCACGTCGGAGAGGGCGGCGGCACCATGACGCACCGGGAACCATTCGGAGAGGGTCTGTAGCCAGTTTGCGGTGTTGTCGAGCGGCAGCACCCCGGAGAGCAGCACCTGTGGCACCACGAATAGGATCACCAGTTGGATCACCTGGAAACTGTTTTTGGCAAGCGCGGACGCCAACAAGCCCAGGGTCATTGAGGCCCAGGCCATTGAGAAGGTGATGGCGATCATCAGTAGCGGTGAACCCTCATTGGGAAAGTCGAGCAGCGTTACCGCTCCCCATAACACCAACGCCGACTGCAACAGCGCCGCCACCCCGAACCCAAGACAGTAGCCCGCCACCAGTTGCCACGGCTTGATGGGACTCACCAGTAGTCGCTCCATGGTGCCGCCGGAACGCTCCGTAACCAGCGACATGCCGGAGGTGATGAACACAAACACGAACGTGAACACCCCGATGAACACCGGGCCGAACGGCCCCGGCTCACCCAGGATCTGCGAAAGCAGCCACAGCACCACCACCGGGGCGGCCACCAGCGCCACGACGGTACGGGGATCATGCCGGAACTGCTGCAGCACTCGAAGGGCCACTGCCAAGGTGTTACGCATTGTCGCCCCCCGCCGCTTTAAGCGAACTGGATTCGTATGCCAAGAAAGCGCCTTCGAGTTCGGTGACGTTGGCGTGCGCCATCAGTTCCGCGGGCGACCCCTGGGCTATCACGCGGCCTTCATACACCATAGCCAGGGTGTCGCAGCCCGCCGCCTCGTCCATCACATGCGTGGTGATGAGGAACGTCGCCCCCATGTCGGCCAGTTCGCGGAAGTGGTGCCACAGCGCCACGCGATGCGCCGGATCGAGCCCGACGGTCGGCTCATCCAGCACGAACAGCCTTGGCTGATGCAGCATCGTTATTGCCAATGAGAGGCGGCGTTTCATACCCCCAGA
Organism: Propionibacteriaceae bacterium; assembly: GCA_031255975.1. GTDB lineage: Bacteria > Actinomycetota > Actinomycetes > Propionibacteriales > Propionibacteriaceae > WRGV01. The sequence continues at coordinate 9,538 of JAIRRM010000040.1, forward strand.
GAACTCCCCCACCAGTTTGCCGCCGGTATCTCCCAATCGGGCGGCGGTCAACGCCTGCGGGATGCGTTCGTTCGCCGCAGCCCGGGATAGCCCGTAAAGCGCGCCGAAGAACCGTAGGTTCTCGGCGGCGGTGAGATCGGCGTACAGCGCTTCCGACTGCGGCATGTAACCGATCTGGGGACGCACCCGATTGGGCGGCGCGACCTCGCCCAACACCTCCACGGTGCCAGCGGTGGCTCGCAACGCTCCGACGATCAGATTGACGATAGTGGTCTTGCCGTGTCCAGACGGGCCCACCAACCCGGTGATACGCCCTGGCGGCAACTCCAGATCGATGCCGTGCAGCACCTCGTGCCGACCGTAACTGAACCGGACGCCGCTTAACCGCACTAACGGTTCGGCCAGCGACCGTCCCGCGTCAATGTCCACGGTGTCACTCTAGTTCACGAGGGGTGCCCCCCTCCCTGGAAAGAGGCGGCTACGGTGTTCATTGGGCAGTTACGTACGGTTCTCCCCGCCAATCACGTACGAAACTGCCCAATGAACACGTATATGCCTTTTCCGAGCATCACCAGCTGGCGGGAGCTAGTCCGCATCCATGACGATAATGTCGCGGCGCATCGCGGCCACCACGGCCCGGGCCTGATCGCGGAGCGCACCCACACCGGGTGCTTGGGCAAGCTGCGAGGCCAGATCTATGACCTGGCGCACCCACCGTACGAAATCGCCGGCGGCCAGCCGGTTCTCCTCCAGCACCACGGCCAGCGGCTCACCAGCGGCCCAATCGCGAGCGGCGAAAGCGAACCCGGTATCCAGAGTACGGGGCGCTTCGATGCCCAGTTTCTTACCGTTGTCCACGATTTCGCGGCGAATTACGGTGAGCGCCCGTTCGGCCTGCCGGGTGGCGGTGTCGGGCATCGGAGCCGGGTCGCGTAACTCCGTCCGCCCCTCATACACCAAAGTGGACAGCACCGCCGCCAACTGCGGCGCAGCCAGCCCCTCGAATACGTCGGTACGGATCGCCTCGGCCACCACTAGGTCAAGCTCACTGTAGATACGCGCCAGCATCTTGCCCGGCTCTCTCACCTGATCCCCAGCGAGGTAACCGTAGCGATTCAGCATCTGGCACACCCGATCAAACTCGTCGGCGATAGAGCGCCGCCGCCCCAACGTGTGCCGGTCACTCTGGAACTGCGCAAACGAACGGGCCAACAGCGCCCGGGCACGCTCGCGCCCAATGCTGCCCACCAGGTTCACCGCCATGTTGTACGTAGGCGCGAACGAACTGAGCAGCGGATAGGTACGTTTGCCCGCCAGCCCGGCCACCATACGCGGGTTCATGGCGGCGCTCCACAGCACCACCGCGTGACCCTCCACGTCGATGCCACGCCGTCCGGCCCGCCCAGTGAGTTGGGTGTACTCAGCAGGGGTGATCTCGGCGGTGGCCTCACCGTTGAACTTGATGAGCTTCTCCAGCACCACACTTTTCGCGGGCATGTTGATGCCAAGAGCCAGCGTCTCGGTGGCGAACACCACCTTGAGCAACCCTCGCACGAACCCCTCCTCGACGGCGGCTTTCACCAAAGGCAGTAGCCCAGCGTGATGTGCGGCGATGCCGCGTGAGAATGCCTGGGTAAACGTCTCCCAGCCGATCACCTGCTTATCGTCGTAGCTCAAACCCGCCCCGTGACGCCGCGCGATCTCCAGCAGCACGTCCCGCTCGTCTGCCGTGGTGAGCCGGATGTTGTCACCCAGCAGTTGCCGTACCGCGCCATCGCAACCGGCGCGCGAGAAGATAAAAAAGATCGCCGGCAGTAGGCGCTGCTGTTGCAGTTTTAGGACGACGCCCGCCCGCCGCGGCACCAGATCGCGCCGGACGCCACCGCGATAGCCGCGTGGACCACGGTTTCGTTGTCGCTGGCTCTGCTCGACGGCGATACCCATCAGCTTTGGGTTAACCGCCCCGCCACCGCCTTTCGCGCCGCCTTTGGCCAACAGCGAATGCAGCTCCTGGCCCACCATCACATGCTGGTACAACGGCACCGGACGAGTCTCGGAGATCACCACCGCCACACCGCTCGCCCGCGCCTGATTCAGCCAGGAACCGAACTCCTCGGCGTTGGAGACGGTGGCTGACAGCGCCACCAACTGCACTGAATCGGCCAGTCCCAGAATCACTTCCTCCCACACCGGGCCGCGGAAGCGATCCGCGAGGTAATGCACCTCATCCATCACCACGTATCCCAGCCCGGTGAGTGTCGCCGATCTGGCGTAGATCATGTTACGCAGCACCTCGGTGGTCATCACCAGCACCGGAGCGTCGCCGTTCACCACCTGGTCGCCGGTGAGCAGGCCCACGTTGTCCTCGCCGTGTCGGGCCACCAGATCGCGGTATTTTTGGTTGGAGAGCGCCTTGATCGGGGTGGTGTAGCAGCAGCGCAGCCCCGCCTCCAACGCCAGCCACACCGCGTACTCCCCCACCACCGTCTTGCCGGAGCCGGTGGGCGCGGCCACCAGCACTCCCTGACCTTGATCTAGGTACGCGCAGGCTTCGATCTGAAAGCCGTCGGGGGCGAAAGGGTACGTGGCGGCGAACCGGGAGAAACGCTCGCTGGGTTCGGGTGTGGTGGCTGGAACTGAGGCTGGGCCCTCGCTTGACGCTGGCTTTCGGGCGCTCATGCGCTGCCCGGCAGCTTCGCACCGACACCGGGCGGCAACGCCAACGGATTCGGTTTGGTGGAACCGAGCAGATAGAGGGCACCTTGACGGCACCGGGCGGTTAGCGGTACCTCACCCAACTCCTCACCGTCTCCCATGGCGAACATGTTGCCGCCGTCGATGGTGATTTCGCGGCAACGCAACAGCTCCACGCAGGGATCTTTGGCGAACGCCCCGGAGTACATCTGCGGCAACAGCCGTAGCAACCCCAGCCGGGAGATCGGTCGCGCGATGGTGATGTCCAACCAGCCATCGGTGGGGTCGGCTAACGGACAAACCTGCATACCACCGCCGAAAACCCCGGCGTTACCGACGGCTATGAACATGGCGGGCAGTTCCAACGCCTGCCCATCGATCACCACCCGGTAGTCAAGCGGCTTGAACCGCGCCAGCTCCGCCAGCGCGTCGATGGTATACGAGACGGAGCCGAGCGACACCGTACGGTGATTGGTGCGATAGTTCACCTTGGCGTCGTAACCGGTGGAGACGACGGAGCCGACATAACGCCGTTTCTCCCCGCCGGTGAGCCGCCCGTCCACCTCGGTGAGATCGACCAAGCGCTCGTATCCCGCCAGCACCGCTTTCACCGCGTCGATGGTGGTGTAGGGCACCCCCATACCGCGACAAAAATCGTTGGCGGTACCTGCGGGGATCACTCCCAACCGTACGTTGCTGCCAACGCAGGCGTTGAGGCCGACGGACGCCATGCCGTCTCCTCCCATCACCAGCAGCATGTCGGGGTGAGCGGGATTGTCACCGGAGGCCGCCAGCACCGCTTCGCGCGCGCACTGGTTGGCCTCGGCATAATCTTTGGTCGCCCGCACTTGCACGGTGTACTCGGACAGACCGCGCACCAGTGCGAGCGTCACCTGCGGCAATAGTTTGCCCGCCCTGCCGTGTCCACTGGCGGGGTTAACAATGAGAGTCGCAGTCGGCGTGCCCATAACAGATAGCCTAGTCGCGTAATCGAGTGGTTCGGTCAAATACCCAGCGCGTCCAACGCGCGGGTGGCTTCCCGGACGGCCTCCGTCGCCGCCTCCGGCGGGTCAACCGCCAGCACGCAGGGGCCCAACGTGAGTAGCAACCGCGTGAGCCATCTCGGGTTGGCCACCGGCAGGCTCACCCGTAGCCCATTGTCGCTAACCTCTTTAGCGCTGATGGGTAGATACTCGACCACCCAGGCAGCATCTGGAGTGAGATCAAGGGTGACGGTGAACCTGCTATCCAGCGCCTCGAACCAACTCGCCTGTCGTGGTGGCGGATCGGCATGTTCGACAGCCGGAATGCCGGTATCACTCACGGCGACGATACGTTCTAACCGATAGGTACGCCAGGCACCGCGCTCCACCGCGAATCCGACAAGGTAAGCCACCCCGTCCCGCACGTCGATACGTACCGGATCGACCACGGGTTGAGTGCCCTCCCCGGTGCTGGCCCCGGTGTAACCGAAGCGCACCCGGCGCTGTTGCGTGATGGCTTGGGCGAGCGCGGTTCGCACCTCGTCGTCACCGCTGGCCACGTCCACCCAGACCTGCCCCAACTGGGCACCGCCGACGGCATCCACCAGCTTCGACAGCGCCCCCGCGGCGGCCTCCGCGGCATCCCCGGTGGACACATCGATGATGGTTTCCAACGCGACGATCAGCGCCAACGCCTCATCGCCGCCGAAGGTGAGCGGTCGCGGCAGAAACTCGGCGTTGCTGAGATAAACCACCCCGTCGCTCTCGACGAGTTCCATGTTCACATCGATCAGATCGTCCGGCAACCCGCCGGGAAGTCCAGTGAACCAGGCGACGTGGAGGTCTTTCATAATCTGCTCGGTGGTGACGCCGAAAACCCGCGCCACCTTGTCAAGCGCCACACCGGGGTTGGCTTGCAGGTACGGCACCAGTGTCAGCAAACGCTGCACCTGATCTTGGCTGGTCATCGCGCCCCCTCAAGATTGGCAATCAGGCCGCTAAGATGCGCCCGTACCCCCATCACCAACTCCGGTGGGTCGAGCGGCAGCGCGTCGCAGCCAGCCGTGGCCACATCTGCCACCAACCCGGTACGAGTGTGGTACGACAACCGCCAGGCGCTGAACCCTGGCGGCAGCGCGGTGGGCCACTCGACGGGTTCGCCGCGCGCGGTGAGATCGGCGGCGCGGCCATCGCGTATCGCCACCAGGGCAACGGCGTCGGCTGGGGAAGCGTCGAGTTCTTTCAGGTAGGCGGTGATGTCAAGGCCGGTTGGCACGGTGAACGCCTCTGGCTTTCCAAGTGAGCGCACCGCTCCGCTGATGCGCGACAACCGGAAAGTACGGGGCTCGCCTTTGCCACGGTCGTAACCCAACAGGTACCAGGTGCCGCGCCGCGACACCAGCCGCCACGGCTCCACGGTGCGTTCCGGGCCGTCGCGGTAACCGAAAGCGACCGCACGCCGCGTGGTGAGCGCCCGCCACAACGGCAAAAAGGCCGCGTCTTTCGCATTCACGCTGGGGGCGAACGCCTTGAGGGAGCTGTCAGCGGCGTCAGAACCCAGCTTCGCCAACGCCCGCGCGGTGCTCTCGGCCACCGTCGCCTGCTGCCACACCTGCGAAGCCGCCGCGAGTGCCGCCACTTCCTCGGGAGTGAACTCGATCTTTGGCAGTTGAAACGCGGCTCGCTGGATACGGTAACCCATTTCATCGTCGAACAGCGCCGAATTGGAACCCATCTCCACCGGCACCCCCATGGCGCGCAGGTCATTCTTGTCGCGCTCGAACTGCCGTTCATACGCCTCATCCGAAAGCCCGTGATAACCGGCGACTAGGGTGCGTAACTGCTCTTTCGGCACAAAACGGCGCGCGCTGAGTAGCGCGATCACCAGATTCATCAATCGTTCCGACTTTTTCGACGCCACCAGGCACCTCCTTCTCACCGAGTCTACGGGCACACCCGCCGGTACAGCCGTTCAACTGCGGCAAATTACGGTCAATGTCAATAGCTGAACACAATTTTCGCAGTTGGACACAGCTACGTCCGGGATGAGGTGGTCAGCCGGATGCGTATCCGGGGATAGGCTGGATGGTATGGCCGGTCGGTTTGCTCCTTCTCCAACCTCCGACTTGCATCTGGGCAATCTGCGTACGGCGTTGCTGGCTTGGGTATACGCCCGCGCCGCCGCCCTGCCCTGTTACGTACGTATCGAGGACCTCGATCAGTGCCGTATCGCCGCCGCGCCTGAGATCGCCAACCGGCAACTGGAGGATTTGGCGACCCTAGGGCTGGATTGGGACGGCCCGGTGCTGCGGCAATCGGAACGATTCGACGTGTACCGCGCGGCGGCGGCCACGCTGCCGACGTACGAATGCTTCTGCACCCGCCGTGAAATCGCCGCAGCCGCGCAGGCCCCGCACGGTTCGTACCGCCCTTACCCTGGCACCTGCGCTCACCTCAGCGTGGCGGAACGCGACGCAAAACGCCGTATTCGTCCGCCCGCCATCAGGGTTCGTGCCGCCGCCGTCAGATTCGGCATCCGTGATCGTTTCGCCGGGGCGGTAACCCGCACCGTGGACGACTTCGTGCTTATCCGCAACGACGGCCTCCCGGCGTACAACCTGGCAGTGGTGGTAGATGACGGGCTGCAAGGCGTTACCCAGGTAACCCGTGGTGCCGACCTGCTCGATTCCGCCCCGAGGCAGGCGTGGTTGGCAAGCCGGTTGGGGTTCACCGTGCCGAGTTACATCCATGTCGGCATGGCGGTGAACCAAGCGGGCGACCGGCTTGCCAAGCGGGATGGCGCGGTCACACTGCGCGACCTGATGGCCGCCGGACAAGACGTGGCCACTGTCTACCGCAGCCTCACCGACTCACTGGGGTGGCCGGAAACCGCCTCCCCCCGTGACCTACTCACCCTGGTGCGAAAACAACCGGAACTGCTCGACGCCCCGCGCGTGTCCAAACCTTGGACCGTGGCCTGCTGACTTTGACCTGGTCGCAGCTACCGCGCCCTCGGGGCCGCAACACCAGTTAGCCTTAGGCTTTCGGGCACTCGCAACCGCGCCCGAAAGGCCGCCGCTGGGCCAAGATCAGGAAAGGCGGGGAGTCGGTGCCCCTCGCCGCGAGTCGAGGGATTGCCTATTCGGTGCCAGAGACCACGTACAGGATGTCTACCACGTAAAGCAGTGTCTGGCCGGGTTCCAAACCGCGCGCGGTGTCGCCGTCGGGGTAAGCGTCAGCCGGGGGCACCACCAGCAGCACTCGGCTGCCGACGCTCTGCCCGAGCAGACCTTTCTGCCAACCCGAGATCAGCGTGTTCAGTTGAGCGACCACGCTGTTCGACCCGTAGCTTCCGGAAAGCACCGCGCCGGTGGCGTAGTTCACCTCAACGTAGTTCACCACCGCATAATCGGTGGCGGTGACCTGACGCGCATCCACACCCTTCACCAGCGTGGTGACAACGGTCTCGGTGGGCGCGGCCACCCCTGGCCGCGACTGCGGAATCGGCACCTCGTTGTCGAGGTTCACGATGGCGTAGTCGTTGCCATCGGTCACCGTAGTACCGGTCGGCTCATAGTACTGGCCGTCCACCAGATCTATCACAAACACCAAGGTGTCGCCCACCTCAATGCCCGCGGTAGGCCTGCCTTCGACATACCCATCTGCACTGGTGATAGCCACCAAGATACGACTACCCACCGTCTGCCCCACCAAGGCCTTGGTGAACCCGTCGATAAAGCCGTTGGCGTAACCCATGTACGGACTGTCGCCGTAGTTGCCGTCAAACTTCTCACCATCACGGGTGTTATAGCCCGCGTAGAAGATGCCGATAATGCCGTCTTCATGAGCCGCCGGGCCAGTGCCCTTTACGAGCGTGGCGATCAGTGTGGTGTCGGCCCGCAATGGGGTGTCGAAACTGACTTCTGGCTCGACACCCAAAGCGGTGCCGCTCACCATTATCTGATCGAGGCTGGTAAGCGGTTTCCATTCCACCGGGTCTGGGGTTTCGGTGGGTGTGGTGTCTTCGGATGTGGACGCGCCCGGTGTGTCTGTGGTGCTGGGGGGCGGATCGGTGTTGTCGTCGGAGCATCCGGCGAACAGCAACGCGCAGGCAGCGGCTAAGGCAAGGGCGGCGACACGGGCTTTCTTCACCCGCACAAGGTTACCAGCAACGCTCGGCACGTGCTTCGCGTGAATACGACAGAGACGACGCATAAAAAGACGATCATCTCAACGCATGGGTTGCGCCCGGCAAAACCTCCAACACTCCGATGATCTTGGCGAACGCCAGCAATCATCAGTCATTCCACCCCGTCTCCGTCATTCCGGCCCCCGAGCCGGAATCTCCCCACGCCCCCGAAACTTCTCGCAAATGAACAGCAACCCTACACACCAAAGGACGTGCCAGCAACAGCAT
>JAIRRM010000197.1 GCA_031255975.1 Propionibacteriaceae bacterium
ATATGCCAGTGTCGGCCCTTCATGGTTGCCCTCGCAGGTGTGGTTGTACACCACGTCGAGTATTACCTCGATACCGGCGCGGTGCAGCGCGCTCACCAGTTGCTTGAACTCCACCACCTGCTCTCCGAGCGTTCCCGCTGCGGCGTAACTGGCGTGTGGGGCCAGGAAAGCCAGCGTGTTGTAACCCCAGTAGTTCTCCAAGCCCCGTCCCACCAGGAACGGCTCGGAGATGAAGTGATGAATTGGCAGCAGTTCTACGGCGGTGACGCCGATGCGACGTAAGTGTTCGATTACGGCGGGGTACGCCAACCCCAGGTACGACCCCCGAAGGTGTTCTGGCACTTCCGGATGGTTACGAGTGAACCCCAACACATGCGTCTCATAGATGACGCTTCGGTGCAGTGGGCGGCGCGCCGCGATTGGTTCCGGCGGCGGCGATGACTCGACCACCAGCGACAGCGGCACGTACGGTGCCGAATCGCGGGTGTCCGGCTCGAAATCTGACGCCCGGGTGTGGTCGAAAATGGGGCCGGAGTAGTCCACCCCAGCGGTGAGTGCCCTGGCGTACGGGTCGACTAACAGTTTGGCCGGGTTGGCGCGTAACCCCTGATCGGGTTGCCACGCGCCGTGTACCCGGTAACCGTAGCGCTGCCCTGCGGTGACGCCAGGGATCTCCACCACCCAGAGGCCGGAGGCGTCCGGGGTCATGTCATGGTTTACCTGCGAGCCATCCGCCGCGACGAGCGCCAACTCCACTCGGGTGGCGCGCGGTGCCCAGAGGCCGAAGCGGCAACCGGTAGGGGTGAGATGGGCTCCGCGGGTGGCTTCGTTGCTATATTTCCCGGGCAGAGTCACGAGGGTTGAGTCTACCAAGTGGCGCGGTTTGCGCCGTCGTGGCACCACGCTCTAAAACATCAACCGCTGCGGCGGTAGACTCGCTGCTATGACGGTGTTCAGCGATCTGAATCTTGACGGGGATGTCCCGGTTCGGGCACGCCCGGATTACGGGGAATGGGGCCCCAACGCCGTTGATACCACCGCTCAGAAAAAACGTCATCGGGTGTATGCCGTCATCGCGTTCATAGTGGCCGTGGCGGTGATCGTCGGGGCGGGGTATTTCTGGTATCGCATCGTCATGGGGTACTGAGCGTCAGGCATTATCGGCCTAAATGCTAGCCCTCATGTCAAATCCGATATGTCTAGCTGCCGACAGTACCAGGGCGAATCGCAACCAACGTTCACCCGCGGCATACGGCGAGCGAGCGTCTGCTAGACCCCGCGCGTACCCCTACCTTCCAGCGACTGCGCTTCCTTGACAGCTTGCTCCACGGTCTTTGTGGTGGTGGCTTCGTCGGCCTCATGTTGCTTGGCGATTTCGGCCATCACATCCACTTTGGCAGGTGCCGTGAAACCGGCGGCGACGGAATCGTCATCGGCATACGTTGGTCCGCCGTCTTTCGGCCCCACCAGTGAGCCCAGCCCCTTCAGGGCATCGTTCAACTCGCTGGGAATGATCCACATCTTGTTGGCGTCGCCTTGGGCGATGTTGGGCAACATCTGCATGTACTGGTAGGCGAGCAACGACTGAGTGGGTTTCCCGGCGTGAATGGCACCGAACACCGTGGTGATGGCTTGCGCTTCGCCTTCGGCACGCAGCATGGCGGCCTGCCGGTCGGCCTGGGCTCGCAGTACGGCTGATTCTCGCTCGCCCTGCGCCCTGAGGATCGCGGATTCGCGGTCACCGGACGCGGAGAGGATCTGCGACTGACGCTGGCCTTCGGCGATGAGGATGGCGGCACGCTTGTCGCGTTCGGCCCTGGCGCCCTTCTCCATGGCGTCGCGGATGGTGGCCGGCGGCTCAATGGAGCGCAACTCCACTCGGTTCACCTTGATGCCCCACTTGCCGGTGGCTTCGTCCAACACGGTACGTAGCTTCTGGTTGATCTCCTCGCGGCTGGTGAGCGTCTGTTCCAAATCCATGCCGCCGATGATGTTACGCAGTGTGGTCATGGTGAGCTGTTCGATGGCCTGAATGTAGTTCTGTGCCTCGTAAGCGGCCCGCACCGGGTCAACCACCTGGAAGTAGATCACCGAGTCGATGGACACCATCAGGTTGTCTTCGGTGATGACGCCCTGCGGTGGGAACGGCACCACCGTCTCGCGCATGTCGAGGGTATAGCGGATCGAGTCGACGAACGGCATCAGCAGATGGGGGCCGGGGTCCAGAGTACGGCGGAACTTGCCGAGTCGTTCCACGATCGCCACCTGCTGCTGCCGGATGACGCGGACGCTGGTAATGATGATCCATATGGCCAACACCGCGATAGCGGTGGCAAAGATGATGGGCATATCTTTTCCTTTGGTAGCTGCTGGGGTGTTTGTTCGGTTTAGTTGTTCGGGATGAAGAAATTGGGGCCGTCGGGGGGTACGGTGGCCACCGGCATCACCAACACCGTGGCACCGTCCACGGCGGTGACGAACACCTGGGTGCCGGGGGCCAGTCGCCTGCCGTCCACGCTACGAGCACTCCAATCCTCGCCGTTGATTTTCACATGCTGCATGTCGTCGTTGCTGGTCTCCAGCACGGTGCCGTACGAGCCGACTATGCGATCAAGACTGGAAATGTAGCCTGGCATCTGCCTGATGCGCCGCAGCAGCGTGGGGCGCACCAGTCCCAGCAGTAGTCCACCGGTGATGGCGGCCACCAGTATTTGCAGCCAGTAAACGTCAGGGGTGATGAGGGACATGAGAAAGCCGCCGATGCAACCGCCAGCGATCATCAGCAGTGTGAAATCACCGGAACTGAGTTCGGCGATGGCGAGAGCCACCGCGATGACTATCCACACAACCCACATCATCATGTGGTAAGCGTAACCGTCGAAATGGCCACAGCGAACCAACTTGTGTACTTAATGGGGTCTGAGTGCGCATACTCAGGCGGCAATACCGGACAGATGACGCAGTCGGAGCAGTTCGGAGTCGAGAAACCGGGGGCCACCTTGGCGTCCCAAAATCAGCAGTCGGTTGCCGCGCAGCGGGGCGACTGCGAGTTCCATGTCGCCCCAACCTGGCAGCCAGGTGTCGTCGGCCCCCTGGCGGTGCAGTTGGTCAAGTGGAACCAAGCGGTTCAGTTGTTCGCGGGTGAGTTCCGGAGCCAATTCGCTGGCTTGCAATCTGGTGCCGTCGCGCAGTTCCGCCAGTACCGCCCATTGGCAGTGGAACACTCGTGGTGCCGCCAAAGTTAGGGTTTGCAGCCCCTGACGCGGGTTGGCCGCTATGTCATCCAGCACTTCCAGATCGGATTCGATACCCCAGGTGTCGGGGTAGAGCGACACCCAAGTCACCTCCACACCGGGCAGGGCCGTACAGGCCGCCACTAGGCTGTCCGGCATCACGTTTGCTGGCAACGACAGCATGAAATCGTCGGTGACGGTGCCGTCAGGTGACTTCTCGACGATCTCAATGGCCCAGATGTCGGCCCCGACCGTGCCCATGGCGGTGGCCACCTGGCCCAAGGAACCGGGCCGATCCGGAATACGAACCCGCAGTAACAGCATGTATCCAGTTTGGCACCATCAGACACCGTGGAAGCAACGCTGCGGTTACGGACATGTGACGGGGGTTGTGTGCCCCGGAAAACAAAGCGAAGCCGCGCGGTAGTATGTGGTGTCTGTCCCACACAAGGAGTCATATGCTCACCCGTTCCGAGGTTGCCAAGCTGGCCGCGTTGGCGCGTATCGAACTCAGCGACGCCGAATTGGACGAAATGGCGGGGCAACTCGACATCATCCTCGGCGCGGTGGCCGCCGTAAGCGCGGTGGCGACACAGGACATACCACCCACGTCGCACGCGGTGCCGCTCACCAACGTGATGCGTGATGACGTGGTGAACTGGCAGCCCCGTGCCGCGGCGATGCTCGCTGGGGCCCCAGATGTCGAGGATGATCGCTTCCGTGTCCCGCACATTTTGGAGGAGGAGCAGTGAGCGACATCACCTCCTTGATAACCGCCACCGCCGCCGAACTCGGACAGCGTATCGCCGCCCGGGAGATCTCCAGCGTCGAGGTGGTGCGGGCACATCTGGATCAGATCACGGCCACGGACGAAGCGGTACACGCTTTCTTGGTGGTTGATACCGAACGGGCCTTGGCACAGGCCGCCGCGGTAGACGCCCGTATCGCGGCGGGAGAGCGGCTCGGCCCGTTGGCGGGGGTGCCCATCGCCGTCAAAGATCTGCTCTGTTACGAAGGATTGCCCACTACGGCGGGTTCACGCATTCTGGAAGGCTGGGTGCCGCCGTACAGTTCCACCGTGGTGCGTCGACTCAACGACGCCGGGTTGGTGATCCTCGGCAAAACAAATCTGGACGAGTTCGCCATGGGTTCATCCACCGAGACCTCCGGTTACGGCCCCACCCATAACCCCTGGGATCTCACCCGCACCCCCGGTGGCTCCGGCGGCGGCTCCGCCGCAGCGGTGAGCGCCTACCAGGCCCCGCTCGCAATCGGCACCGATACCGGCGGTTCCATTCGGCAACCGGCCGCGGTCACCGGATCGGTGGGCGCGAAGCCGACGTACGGTATGGTGTCGCGCTACGGCATCATCGCCATGGCATCTTCGTTGGATCAGGCGGGGCCGGTGGCTCGCACCACCCTGGACGCGGCGCTGTTGCACCAGGTGATCGCTGGGCACGACCCGCTGGATTCCACCTCCATCAACGCCGCAGTGGCCGATGTGGTCGGTGCCGCCAGATCCGGTGATGTGAAGGGTTTACGTATCGGCCTGGTTACCGAGTTCGGCGGCGAGGGGTATGCGCCTGGGGTGGAACTGCGCACACGAGAAGCTGTGACGGCGCTGAGCGCCGCTGGGGCCGAGGTGGTGGAGGTGTCCTGTCCGCACTTCGTGCACGCGCTGGCGACCTACTACCTCATCATGCCCGCCGAGGTCTCAAGCAATCTGGCTCGCTACGACGGGATGCGCTACGGGTTGCGTGTCGGGGACGACGGCGACAACGCGGTGGAGACGGTGATGCGGCTCACCCGCGGCAAGGGGTTCGGTACTGAGGCGAAACGACGCATCATTTTGGGCACCTACGCGCTCTCCGCCGGTTATTACGACGCCTTCTACGGTTCGGCACAGAAAATGCGCACCCTCATCGCCCGTGATTTCACAGCCGCGTTCGAGCAGTGTGACGTGCTAGTCTCACCCGCCACCCCGACCACGGCGTTCCGACTCGGGGAGCGGGTTGCCGATCCGATGGCGATGTACAAGAGCGACCTCTGCACCATCCCCGCCAATTTGGCCGGTGTGGGCGCGGCGTCATTCCCGTGTGGCCTGGCACCCGAAGACGGGCTGCCGGTCGGGTTCCAGGTGATGTCCCCGGCGTTGGCGGATGATCGGTTGTACCTGGTGGGTGCCGCGCTAGAGCGGGAACTCACCGCAAAATGGGGTGGACGGCTACTCGACCAGGCCCCGCTACTACCAGGTACGAAAGTGGTGCGCTGATGAGCGACGATTTGATGCCTTACGACGAGGTGGTGGCGCGTTTCGAGCCGGTGTTGGGCCTGGAGGTGCATGTCGAACTGTCCACTAAATCGAAGATGTGGTGCGGTTGCCCCACCGATTTTGGCGGGGAGCCGAACAGCCACGTCTGCCCGGTGTGTCTGGGGTTGCCGGGTTCACTGCCGGTGGTGAACCGGCTGGCGGTGGAATCAGCGATCCGCATCGGGCTGTCACTGAACTGCGACATCGCCACCTGGTGCCGCTTCGCCCGCAAAAACTACTTCTACCCCGACATGCCAAAGGATTACCAAGTCTCGCAGTATGACGAGCCGCTCTGTTTCGATGGGAACGTCGCCGTCGAGGTGGGTGGACTGACGTATCAGGTACCCATCGAGCGGGTGCATATGGAGGAGGATGCCGGAAAGCTGACCCATGTCGGCGGTGCCGGACGCATCTCGGGGGCTGATTACTCACTCATCGACTACAACCGTGCCGGTGTGCCGTTGATGGAGATCGTCACCAAGACCATCCACGGCACCGGTGCCGCCGCGCCTGAGGTGGCTTCCGGCTACATGGCGTTCCTGCGCGACATGGTGCGGGCGCTCGGGGTGTCCCATGGCCGTATGGAGCGTGGCAATCTGCGTTGCGACGTGAACGTGTCACTGACGCCGCGAGGCTCAAGCGAACTCGGCACCAGAAGCGAGACGAAGAACGTCAACTCGCTGCGTGCCGTGGCTGATGCGGTGCGCTACGAGATGATGCGCCAAGGTGCCATCCTGGCCGCCGGTGGCCGGGTGAAGCAGGAGACCCGGCACTGGAATGAGGGTGGCTACACCACCCCTGGTCGCTCTAAAGAGGAAGCCCAGGATTATCGTTATTTCCCGGAGCCGGATTTAGTTCCGGTGGCTCCCGATCCGGCCTGGGTGGATGAGTTACGCGCCACACTGCCGGAGCATCCAGCACTGCGACGGGCCCGTTTGGCAGCCGATTGGGGGTTCACCGAGCGCGAGTTCGGCGACATTCTGGCCATCGAAGGGGCGCTTGAGCTTATCGCCGACACCGTGGCGGCTGGTACCACCCCGGCGGCGGCCCGCAAGTGGTGGCTCACCGAACTGGCACGTCGCGCCAACGAGGCGGGTGTGGCACTGGACGAACTGCCGATCACCCCGGCCCAGGTTGCCGAGGTGCAAGCGTTGTTGGCTGACGGTGCGGTGAACGACAAGCTGGCGCGACAGGTGATCGAGGGCGTATTGGCGGGGGAGGGTAGCCCGGCGGAGGTGGTTGCCTCCCGTGGGTTGGCCGTGGTCAGCGACACCGAGGCGTTGGACGCCGCCGTAATCGCCGCCATCGCCGCCGATCCGGAGGCCGCCGCCAAGGTGCGCGATGGCAAGGTAGCCGCCGCCGGGGCGCTCATCGGAGCGGTGATGAAGAATATGCGGGGGCAGGCCGACGCCGCCAAGGTGCGCGAACTCATCTTGGCGAAGCTGGGGTGAACCGAGATGTTCGACGATCTCCATTTCAATGAAGCCGGGTTGGTGCCCGTCATCGCACAGGACGTGGCCACCAAGACGGTACTGATGTTGGCTTGGGCAAATCTGGCGGCGTTGGAGAACACCATGGCCACCGGCCTGGCGACCTATTATTCACGCAGCCGGGGGGAACAGTGGGTGAAGGGGGCCACCTCCGGACACACTCAACAGGTACGCGAGGTGCGTATCGATTGTGATCGTGACGCGGTGCTCTACCTCGTCGCGCAACGCGGTGTGGCGTGTCATACCGGAGGGTATTCCTGCTTCGCGGCGAGCGAGCAGGGGTTGTATTCCCCGCTGCCGCATGATCCGGAGCCGGCACGGCCATCCCAGTCGCTGCTCGGAGCTTCCGAAACGGCCATTAGCCGGGACATTTCCTCGGTAGTCCCTGAGAACGATAGGGTGGTGGATTGATGATCCCGCTGTTCATACCGAGTCCGCCTTGGTCCGATATCCATCTCGGCCCGCTGACCATCCATATCTATGCGCTCTGTCTATTGGCAGGCATCGCCGTCTCCTGGCTCTGGGCCAGAAAGCGGGTGATGAGTTGGGGTGGTGACGGCGATACGTTCGACTCTTTGGCGTTTGTCGCGGTGGCTTCCGGTATTTTGGGGGCCCGGGTCTACCACGTGGTCACTGAGTGGGAGCGTTACTTCGGTGCCGACCGCGATTGGCTTGATATCTTCAAGATCTGGAACGGCGGCATCGGCATCATCGGTGCTGTCGCCGGTGGAGGCATCGGGGTTTGGGTGTTCTGCCGTATCAAACACCTTCCGATGCCCATCATGGCAGATGCCCTCGCGCCCACGCTGTTGGCGGCGCAAGCGGTGGGTCGGCTTGGCAACTGGTTCAACCAGGAGGTGTTCGGCGAACCCACCGAACTGCCATGGGGGTTGGAGATAGACGTTGCGCACCGCCCGCTCGGCTACGCCGAATACGCCACCTTCCATCCGACTTTCCTCTACGAGGGGCTGTGGAACTTGTTTGGCATCCTGGTGCTGTTTTTACTCACCAGGGGCGGACGCTTCGGGCGCGGCAAGGTGTTCACGTCGTATGTGCTTTGGTACACCTTCGGGCGTTTCCTCATCGAATTGATCCGCATCGACCCGGTGAACACCTTGGATGGTATTCGGGTGAACAACTGGACCAGTGCCGCCGCCTTCCTGCTGGCGCTGGGGGTGCTCATCTTCCAGTTGGTGAAATATCCGGGCAGCGAGCTGGAGCCGTTTGCCGCGATTTCCCAGCCAGATGACGCCGATACCGCGGTGTCCGATACCGAATCTGACACCGCGGACGATACCGATACCGATGCCGCGGACGACGCCGATACCACCGCGATGCACACTTCAGACACGGAGCCGGACGACACGTCCACTGAATAGCCTGTCGCGGTTGGGTTCGCTGGCTCCGGTAGTCTGGCGATTTACAGCATAGGCAACCAGTTGGAGGGTCTTCTATGGGGCTGACCAAGCAGGGGCTCTACGATCCGGCGCTTGAACACGACTCCTGTGGCGTCGCGTTCGTCGCCGATCTGTCGGGGCGAGCCAGTCACGACATCGTGGAGCAGGGGCTCACCGCGCTCGCAAACCTCGATCATCGCGGTGCCACCGGCGAGGACGCGGCGGCGGGCGACGGTGCGGGCATCCTCACCCAGATCCCCGACGCCTTCCTGCGCGGTACGGTGCCCTTCGACCTACCACCGCAGGGCTCATACGCCGTCGGCATCGCGTATCTACCGGTGCCCGAATTGGAACGCGATCTGGCCACCATCGCGATCCACCGGATCGCCGCCGAGGAGGGCCTAAAGGTCATCGGGTGGCGCGATCTGCCGCTGGATACGTCCAGCCTCTCCCCGGTATCTGAGGCCGCCCGGCCTTACTTCGCCCAACTGTTTGTGAGTTCTCATACCGGCGATACTGATATCGCCCTCGACCGGCGTGCTTACTGCTTGCGCCGTCGTGTCGAAAACGAGGTCGGGGTGTACTTCTCGTCGTTATCTGCCCGTACCCTCGTATACAAAGGCATGTTGACCACCTCGCAACTGGAGCAGGTGTATCCCGAACTGCATGACGAACGATTCGCGTCGGCGTTGGTGCTGGTGCATTCGCGGTTCTCCACCAACACTTTCCCCAGTTGGTCGTTGGCGCACCCATTCCGCATGATCGCTCACAACGGTGAGATCAACACCATCAAAGGCAACCGGGCCCGGATGCGCGCCCGCGAGTCGCTGCTCGCCACGAACCTAATCCCTGATTCTCTTGAGCGAATCTTCCCCATCTGCCGCCCTGGTGAATCCGATTCTGCGAGCTTCGACGAGGTGCTGGAACTGCTGCATCTGGGAGGACGCTCACTGGCACACGCCATGCTGATGATGATCCCG
>JAIRRM010000014.1 GCA_031255975.1 Propionibacteriaceae bacterium
GGAAAACCAGACGCGCAAGAATCCGCCGCAACGAGGGAGCTGGTTGTTATCCTCAAACCCCGCTGCGGCTGCTAAGCAACAGGGCCGCGCTTGCCACGCGGACGATTGTACCTGGTAACGGAAGACGTATCCGCATCGAAGGGCTATCCGTGTCGTTGCCGTGGCCGTCGGCGACTGTTTTAATGGTTGGGAGCATGATTGGCGGCCGGTTGCCGACATGGCCTTTGATTCCGCTCCGGGCGTGTGCCGGGTCTGGTGACACTAATCGCCTAGGCTTAGCCCATGCGCGTCATCACTGCACCCGATCCGATAGACGCCCCCGGTATCAAATGGGGCATCCTCGCGCCGGGCCATATCGCCAACCGTTTCGTCACCGAGGTACACCGTTACACTCTCAGCCGCATCGCCGCAGTCGGATCGCGCGACTTCGCCCGCGCCCAGCAGTTCGCCACGGAGCACGGCATCGAGCGGGCTTACGGCTCTTATGCCGAACTTGTGGACGACCCCACCATCGACGCCATCTACGTAGCCAACCCACACTCCGAACACCACGCCGCCGCACTGCTGGCGTTGGAGTCCGGGAAACCGGTGCTGGTCGAAAAGGCGTTCACCATCAATGCCGCCCAGGCCGAAGACGTGTTCACTCTCGCCAAGCGCCAGGGCCTGTTCGCTATGGAGGCGATGTGGTCGCGGTTCCTTCCGCACTATCCCACCGTCAAGGCGCTCATCGACGACGGCGACCTGGGCGAGGTCGTGGGCGTGACTGCCAACCATTCCCAGCCTCTCAACTTCAACCCTGAAGGACGCCTCCTCAATCCAGCTTTGGCCGGCGGCGCGCTCTTGGATCTCGGCATCTATCCCATGTCCTTCTTCCACTACCTTTTGGGCAGCCCGACCACTGTCCACGCCGAGGGCGTGCTCACCGAGACCGGTGTGGATCAACGCGAGGCCATCACTCTAGGATTCGCAGCTGGGGCGTACGGACTGTCGTACTGCGACCTCTCGGCTGCGGGCACCAACCCCGCCGAGATCATCGGTACCGTTGGTCGTATCGACATACCCGGCTGGTTCTATCAGCCACAAAACATTGTGTTTACCCCGCTGAATGGCGAGCCGATTACTCTGCGCACCAAGGTCGAAGGTGGTTTCCAGTATGAGGCCGCCGAGGCTGCGCGCTGTATCAGAGACGGCCGCGTCGAGTCTGGTGTCATCTCCTGGGCCGACACCGTGGCGGTGTTGCGCACTACAGACGCCATCCGCGCCCAGTTGGGCGTGGTTTACCCACAAGAAAGGTGAAAACATGCAGGAGGTCGTGGAATTCCTAAAGCAGTGCAAGTACTACTTCCTGGGTACCGTGGACGGCGACACCCCGCGGATGCGCCCGTTCGGCACTGCCCACATTATCGACGGGCGACTCTGCTTCCAGACTGGACGTAAGAAGCCGGTGGCGCAACAGATTCTCAGCAACCCGAATGTGTGCATCTGTGCATATGACGGTGACGCCTGGTTGCGCATCAACGCCAAGGCTTTGCCGGATGATCGCGTCGAAACCCAGCTGGCGATGCTGGAGGCGTATCCGCAGTTGAAGTCGATGTACGCAGCAGGCGATGGCAATACCCAGATCTTCTACTTAAGCGACGCCACCGCCACCTACTACGGGTTCGGCATGACTGAAAAGGTCATCACCTTCTGAGCGCCGGTCGAAGTCGCCCCAGAGGCTTTGGCCTCAGTAGGGGCGGCCTCAGCGGGCCTCGAACCCCAGTTTGTTCAGCGCCTTCGGGTCGCGCTGCCACTCCTTGACCACCTTGACACGTAGGTCGAGCCGGGTGGGCGCGCCGAGCAACGCGGAGATGGCACGACGGGCGTCCGTACCCACCTGCTTGATGCGTTCCCCCGCCTTGCCGATCATGATGTGCTTTTGCGACTCGCGCTCCACGATCAGGTTGGCGTAGATCTCCAAAACTGGGCGCTTTACCCCTGGGTCGTCCCGGGTGCCCATCTCGATGATCTCGACGGTGATGGAGTGCGGCAGTTCGTCTCGCACCGATTCCAACGCCGCCTCCCGAATCAACTCTGCCGCCAACACCTCATCCGGTTCGTCGCTCAACTCACCGCCGGGGTAATACACCGGCCCCTCGGGCAGCAACGAAATTAGTACCTCGGCCACTTCGTCCATTTGCGCCCCCGACAGTGCAGAGCACGGGACGATGTGCTCCCACTCGATACCGAGTTCGGCTTGTAACGCGTCTATCTGCAGCAAATGCCGTCGCATTCGCTCACCGCTGACCTTGTCGGCCTTGGTGGCAAACGCCACCAATTTTGGGCGGCGCGCGAGGGCCGCCAACTCCGCGATCAGATATTTGTCGCCCGGTCCCACGTGTTGATCCGCAGGCAGGCATACGGCCACCACATCCACCTCGGCGTAAGTGTCGCGCACCAGGTCATTTAGCCGTTCCTGTAGCAGTGAGCGCGGTTTTGACAGCCCTGGCGTGTCGATCACCACCAACTGTGCGTCAGGTCGGGTGATGATGCCGCGTACCGCGTGGCGGGTGGTCTGTGGTTTTGACGATGTGATCGCTACTTTGGCGCCCACCAACGCGTTGGTAAGGGTGGATTTTCCGGCGTTGGGACGACCGATGAGGCAGACAAATCCGGAACGATGAACCGCAGCGGCTACCTGGTGCCGTTTGGGGGCCGACTCCCCCGAAGCCTTGTTCAGGGAGCGGCTGCCATGCATATCACTCATCGCCAACCCCAGACAGCCGTCGTACGGTGATGGTCTCCACTTGGTGCCTACGGCCAGTGCCGGCATCGGCGGTGAACTCCAGCCCCCGCCAGACGGTGGAACTGCCCGGTATCGGCACCACGTTCAATTCTTTGGCCAGCAGACCCCCGACGGTTTCCACATCGTCATCGTCCAGTTCCAACGCAAACAGGTCACCCACCTCATCCAGCGGAGTGCGCACCGGTACCCGATAGATCCCCGGCGCGATCTCCTCGGAAACCGCCGGCTCCGCATCGAACTCATCGGTGATCTCACCAACGATCTCCTCCACGATGTCCTCGATGGTTATCAACCCCGCAGTGCCCCCGAACTCTTCCACCACGATCACCAGATGGTTACGGCTGGCCTGCATCTCGTGTAGCAGTTCATCCACCGGTTTGGAATCGGGGGTGAACACCGCCGGGCGCATCAGCGACGCGACGACCTCCTCGCCCTCGGCGTCGGGGTTGTCGTATACGCGGCGCATCAAATCTTTGATGTAAACCACGCCGAGCACATCATCCAAGTCGTCTCCGATCACCGGAATACGACTGAAGCCGGAGCGCAACGCCAGCGAAAGACCTTGTCGCAACGTCTTATCGCGCTCCAGATACACCACGTCGGTACGGGGCACCATCACTTCACGCGCCAGTGTGTCACCGAAGGCGAACACCGAATGAATCATCTCGCGCTCGCCGTGCTCAATGACTTCGTTTCGCTCTGCCAGATCGACCGCGTCGCGCAACTCGGCCTCGGTGGAGAAGGGGCCGTCCTGGTAGCCCCTGCCTGGTGTCAGCGCGTTGCCGACGATCACCAACAATCCGGCGAGTGGCCCCAGCACAAACTCGATCAGTGTGAACAGACCCGCCAGCCCCTTGGCGACCGCCACCGCGTGCTGCCGTCCCAGCGTCTGCGCGGCCACCCCCCACAGAATGAACCAGATAAACAAGATGATGCCGCCGGTGATGAGATAGCGTTGCCAGAGCGCGTCGAAGTGCGAAAACACCACGGTGGCCACCAACATGGTGGTGGTGATCTGACAGGCACCGCGCAGTAGGGTGGCGGCGTTGATGTAAGGGGCCTTGTCATCCAAGATATCGTCCAGCCGCGAGGCGCGTATAGTGTGCCCGTCGTCAGCCTCGTGCAGTTTTGGCCGAGACAACGCCGCCAGCGCCGACTCACCCGCCGACAACAGCCAAGCGAGCACCGTGAGCGCCGCCGCTATCGCGACACACCACCAATCGGATTCGCTCATGCCCTACTCGCCAGCCAATCGCGGATCAGGCGGTCGTTGAGCCCGAACATCACCCGTTTATCCTCGGGCACGGCGTGATCGTAGCCCATCAGGTGCAGTAGTCCGTGTACCAGGATGTACTGGATCTCACCTGCCACCGAACGTCCGTTCGTCGCGGCTTGTTTCGCGGCGAACGCCGGGCAGATCACCACATCGCCGAGAATCCCCTCCGGCGACAGGCCACCGGCAGGGCCGGGGTGTAGTTCATCCATCGGAAAACTCAGCACGTCCGTTGGCCCCGGCTCTCCCATGAACCGCTCGTGGTAACCGGTCATAGCGGCTTCATCGACTAGCAGGATCGACACCTCGACCTGGGGGTGGATGCGCATCTGCCGTAGCGTGAAGTCGGCGAGTCGTACCAACGCCTGCTCGTCTACCGATTCACCTGACTCGTTGTTGATGTCGATCATGATGGGGCGATTCTACTCGGGGTGCCGCCACGGGGTTTCACGCCTGCCTCCGTCGCCTCGTATTGAACGGCAGTTGCACATCGGCCTCGTATTCGTCGTAAGCCGCGACGATACGGCCCACCAGTTTATGCCGCACCACATCGCGGTTGGTGAGTTCACAGAAAGCGATGTCATCAATGCCGTCGAGAATCCCTCGCACCTCGCGCAATCCGCTGCGCTGCCCGGTGGGTAGATCAACCTGGGTCACATCCCCGGTGACCACCATCTTCGAGCCAAATCCCAATCTGGTCAGGAACATTTTCATCTGTTCCATGGAGGTGTTCTGAGCTTCGTCCAACACGATGAAGGCGTCGTTCAAGGTACGGCCACGCATATATGCCAGCGGTGCCACCTCGATTACGCCGGAGGTGAGCAGTTTCGGCACTCGGTCGGGGTCCACCATATCGTGCAGCGCGTCGTAGAGCGGGCGCAGATACGGGTCGATCTTGTCGCTCAGGGTGCCGGGCAGGAACCCCAGCCGCTCCCCCGCCTCAATCGCCGGACGAGTCAGAATGATGCGATTCACCTGCTTGGTTTGCAACGCATGTACCGCCTTGGCCATCGCCAGATAGGTCTTGCCGGTGCCAGCCGGGCCGATCCCGAACACCACGGTGTGTTTGTCGATAGCGTCTACGTAGCGTTTCTGGTTCAACGTCTTGGGGCGAATGGTGCGACCCCGGTTCGACAAGATGTTGTGGGTGAGCACCTGCGAAGCGCTCTCCTCCGAACCGTCGCCGGTAATGCGCACCAGCCGCTCTACCGCGTCGGCGCTCAGCCCCTGCCCGGTGCGGGTGATAGCCACCATCTCGCGCAGCACGTCGGCGGCCAACGCCACGTCGGCGACAGCTCCAGTGATGACCACCTCATTGCCGCGCACCAGTAGATCGGCGTCCAACAGCCGCTCCAAAAGCCGCAGGAACTCGTCATTCGCGCCGACGACGCTCACCATTGGAATGCTGGGCGGCACATCAACCACCCGCCGGGATGGAGCGATCGTCGGCTCTGATTCGATTGTTGTTATCGCTGTGTTGGACGAGGTTGTCAAGGGTGCCTTTCTATGTGTTCGCACTACCATGCTAGCTCGGCATATCAGGTTACAGCGTGCGGTTGGCCTACGATTGACAGGCGATGGACAATCCGGGATTCGATAGCGACGTGCGCCACGGCTACTTCGACGTGGTGACGACGCTGTTCTGCGCCTTCCTGCTGATCAGCAACATCGGCGCGACGAAGCTCATCGGGATGGGGCCACTGGTCTTCGACGGCGGGGCAATGCTGTTCCCGCTCACCTACGTGCTGGGGGATGTGCTGGCCGAGGTGTACGGGCTGAGCCATGCCAAACGTGCCATCTGGCTGGGGTTCGTGGTGTCGCTGACCGCGTCGATAGTGTTCGCTTTGACAGATGCCGCTCCAGCAGCGTCAGATTTCGAGAACGACTCCGCCTGGCACGCGGTGTTGGGAGTGGTGTGGCGCATGGTCGCCGCATCGCTTCTCGGTTATCTCGCCGGGCAGTTCCTGAACGCCTATGTGCTGGTACGTATCAAGCAGCGGTTCGGCGAGGCCAGGTTGTGGGTACGGCTGGTGGGCTCCACCTTGGTGGGCGAAGCCGCCGACACCACGCTGTTCTGCCTCATCGCTTGGTGGGGTATCACCGCCGACACCATGGCCAACTACATCATCACCGGTTACGTCTGGAAGGTGCTCGTAGAGGTCGCGCTACTGCCGGTGACGTACCGGGTGGTGGCGTTCGTGCGACGGCGCGAAGAGCTCAGAACTGCGACCTGTTAAGCGATAGATCCATGAGGACAGTAATCGCCGCAGCGACCCGCCAATCGAGTTGACGGCCATCAGGCAGCCGCGGGATGTTGACAAGATACGGATCAATCTTGCCCCAGCCCTTGCTGACGGTAACGATCTCACGCGCCCCGCCGGTGTAGAACGGGAACTCCACCAGCGCCGAGAAGTCCATGACGCGCCGCGCCTTGTTGAGCGCGACGTTCACATCACGCCCGATACCCTCAATGCCACTCGGCGTCTCTAGGTGTATCACGGCGTTGGCGAACGACTTGCCCAGATCCTTATCGAACGAGGCGATGACCTTCCCGCCCGGTGCCTTCACCCGATAAGTGTTCTTGGTGAGGAACGGCCAGCGACCCACGAAACTGAACAGCAGTTGTGTACCTGCCTCATCGGCGTAGAAGCGCGCCATCCGAATCGGGCTGAACGGACACCTCACGTACGCCAGAATCTGCCCCCGCTGCCGGGCCCGAGTGGCGGCGGACACCTCGTAGCGCCTCGGGAACCCCTTGGTGCGCTGGATGTGCAACCTGCCCCAGCGGTTATCTACGGCCACTTTGTCGTCGATACTCACTCGGTCATTGTACTTGGCGACGGCGGTAATGTGCGAAGAAGGCATCCCGACACTCAGCAAACACGCCTGTTTCAATGGCATTCCGAATGTCATCTACCAGTCGCACCGTAAATCGCTCGTTGTGGATGGTTGCCAGCGTGGCGGCAATCATCTCCCGAGCCTTGAAGGCATGATGCAGATAGGCTCTGGTGTAGTGGGTGCAGGTGTAGCAATCACACCCGTCCTCCAATGGGCCGAAGTCGCGGCGATACGCGGCGTTATCGACGTTGTAACGTCCAGTGGCGGTGTAGACGGCGGCGTTACGAGCCACCCGTGACGGCATCACGCAATCGAAGGTGTCGGCCCCGGCGGCCACCGCGACAAAAACGTCCTCCGGCTCGGAGATCCCGAGCAGATGTCGCGGCTTGTCAACCGGCAGTTCCTCCGCGCACCAACCTACGATCTCGCCAATGGCGTGTTTCTCCAGCGCGCCACCGATGCCATAGCCGTCGAAACGCCATCCTTCGTGCTCGGTCGCCGCCAGCCCGCGACAGGCGGTTCGCCGTAAGTCTTCGTACTGCGCCCCCTGCACCACCGCGAACAGCGCCTGATACGGCTTGCCGACCCGCTCGTAGGTGAGCCGGACATGCTCGGCCAGGCAGCGTTCCGCCCAACGTTGGGTGCGCCGTAGCGAGGCTTCGTGGTAGGGGTACGTGTTGGCCAATGTGGTCAACTCGTCGAAACAGAACATGATGTCGGCACCGAGTCGATGCTGGATGCCCATACTCACTTCGGCGGTGAAGCGGTGCCGGGAGCCATCACGCGGCGAACGGAAATCCACTCCGTCTTCGTCGACGTTGGAGAGCCGTTTGCGTCCGCCGGCGCTCGCCTTGTCGTCGGCGCGCGGGACAGCCTCCATTTCGATGACCTTCTTGAACCCGGAGCCGAGGCTCATCACCTGGAACCCGCCGGAGTCGGTATACGTGGGGCCGGGCCAGTTCATGAACGCGCCCAGACCCCCGGCGACGTCCACGATGTCGGCGCCAGGTTGCAGATAGAGGTGGAAGGCGTTGGCGAGTACCGCCTGCGCGCCGAGATCGCGTATCTGCTCCGGTAGCACCGCCTTGACGCTGGCTTGGGTGCCGACAGGGATAAACGCCGGAGTGGCGATGTCGCCGTGCGGGGTGTGGATGATGCCTGCTCGGCCCTGCCCAGCGGGCAAGGTTGCGGTGATCTCGAAACTGAACCCCGTGGCGGCGTTCAACTGAGTCGGCGTCGAGGTAGCGGGCATGGTGTCAGACATTTGCGACCTGCCTCGCCCGCGACTGCAATTCGGCCAGCGCCACCGAACCAGCGGTGGAGGTGCGCAGCACATGCGTTGCGATGAGCACCGGCGCTCCCCCGGCGGCTTGGAACAGGGCCACCTCCTCAGCGCTGATGCCACCCTCCGGGCCGATGACGAACACCACCTCGCCCGCTTGCGGCAGCGGCAATGATTCGATCCATTCGGTAGCGCCTTCGTGGCACAGCAGCGCCGCCGCAGCCTGCCTTATCAGTTCGGCAACCTGCGCGGTGGTGGCGTACGACACCTCCGGCACGGTGAAACGCCGCGACTGCTTGGCGGCCTCCCTGGCGATGGCCCGCCACTTCGCCAGCCCCTTTTCCACTTTGCCTTCCCAGCGCGACACGCTACGAGCGGCCTGCCAGGCGACGATGGCATCCACTCCCAGTTCGGTGAGCGTCTCAACAGCTATATCGGCCCGTTCGCCCTTCGGCAGTGCCTGTACCGCCACCCAACGATGCGGTTTTGGGGCCGCAACGAGCACTTCCGTCACGCTCACCTCCACCAGTGTCTTGGCGACGGCACACGCCACCCCGGCCACGGCGTTGCCGCGCCCATCCGACAGATACACCTGCTCACCCACCCGTAAGCGACGCACCGTAGCGGCGTGGTGCGCCTCGGTGCCGGTGATCGCGGCTACGGCACCCACCTGGGTGGGCACGGTTTCAACAAGGAACAGCGGGGCCGTCATCTCAGCTCAGCGAATCCCTCAACCGGGCGAAGAACCCTTTTACGGCCGTATCGCCAACGGCCACATCTGGGTGTACCTCGTCGCGCAGTTGCGCCAACTGGCTCAGCAGTTCGCGTTGCTCGTCTGTGAGAGAGGTGGGGGTTTGCACCAACACCGTCACCCCCAGTTCACCGCGCCCGTTGCTCCGCAGCCTGGGCACGCCACGCCCTTTCACGGCGATACGGGCTCCAGACTGGGTACCGGTGGGTATCGTCACCGTGATCTCGGCCTGATCCTCCGGACAGTTCGGGTCATCGGCCTCCAGGGAACGCACCAGCAGTGTGGTGCCGAGCGCCGCGGCTGTCATCGGCAGCCGTAGCACCATTTCCAGGTTGTCGCCGTCGCGCTTGAACACCTCATGTGGAGCCACCGTGATCTCGATGAAAAGATCACCGGCGGGGCCACCACCGGGGCCCACCTCCCCCTGCCCAGCCAGATGAATACGGTTGCGCTCGGCTACACCCGCTGGGATCTGCACGGTGACGCCGCGCTTGGTGCGCATTCTGCCTTCCCCGGCGCAGTTGGCACAGG
>JAIRRM010000024.1 GCA_031255975.1 Propionibacteriaceae bacterium
CCCCGGAGCCGGTGCCAAGGTCGCAGATAGTCACCGGGCGCTCCCATGCCGCCGCGCTGATCCAGTCGAGCGCCAGTTGCACCAGTCCCTCCGTCTCCGGACGGGGGATGAACACCCCGGGGCCGACTTGTAAGACGACGCCGCGGAAGTAGGCGACGCCGGTGAGGTGCTGCACTGGATGTCCTGCGGCGCGCAGTTCCAGCAGTTGCTCAAACAGTTCCATGGCGGCGGCGGGCACACCGGGCACGAACGCCAAAGACACCGGCGCGGTGTCGAGCGCGTGGGCAAGCAGCAGCCGCGCGTCAGCCTCCGGGCTGGGAAGCCCTGCTTGGGCGAGCCGAACGGTGCCTCTGCTCAACGCGATGTTCGGGCGCTGCATTCTGGCGGCCGGAGACACACCGCTCACACCCGCTCAGCGGCGGATTCCAGCCGCTCTGCGAGATCGGCCGCCTGCAACGCCTCAATGACGCCGCCGAGTTCCCCCGCCAGCACCTGATCCAGGTTGTACGCCTTGTAGCCGATGCGATGATCGGTGATGCGGTTTTCGGGGAAGTTATAGGTGCGGATGCGTTCGCTGCGATCAACGGTACGTACCTGCGATTTACGGGCGGCGCTTGCCTCCGCCGCAGCGGCATCTTCGGCGGCCTGTACCAGCCGCGCCCTGAGGATACGCATGGCCTGTTCTTTATTCTGCAATTGGGAGCGCTGATCCTGACAGGTGACGACGATGCCAGAAGGCAGATGCGTGATGCGTACCGCCGAATCGGTGGTGTTGACCCCCTGGCCGCCTTTGCCGGTGGAGCGGTACACGTCGATGCGCAGTTCGTCCTCGTTGATCTCCACCTCGTCGGCTTCCACGTCTGGCATCACCAGCACTCCGGCGGCGGAGGTGTGGATTCGACCCTGACTCTCGGTGACGGGCACCCGCTGTACCCGATGCACTCCACCCTCGAACTTCAACACTCCATACGGAGCATTCTCGGGGGTGGAGTTGCCGGAGGCGCGAAAGACTACGGTGGCCGATTTGACGCCGCCGAGATCGGTGGATTCCGACTCCAGCACCTCAACCTTCCAACCCCGGGTCTCGGCGTACTTCAGGTACATGCCGTAAAGATCACCCGCGAAAAGCGCCGATTCTTCGCCTCCCTCGCCGCTTTTGATCTCCATGATGGCATCTGCGGAATCGTTGGGATCGCGTGGCGCGAGCAACGCGGTGAGACGTTCGATAACACTCGCCAGCCGTGTTCGCAGCCCCTCGGCTTCAACCGCGAAAGACGGATCATCCGCCGCCAGTTCTTCGGCGGCCGCCAGATCATCGCTCACTCGCTCGTATTCGTCAAGTGCCGCCATGATGGGCATGAGCAACGCATAACGACGACCGACCTTACGGGAGCGAGCCTGGTCGGCAAGGATCTCCGGGCTCGCCAACTCGGCTTCAAGGCCGACGTACTCCTCCCGCAGCCCGGCAGCGGACTCGAACACGCTCTAGCTGTCGCTCTTTTTGCCGTAGCGGCGCTCGAAACGCGCCACCCGGCCACCGGTATCGAGGATCTTCTGCTTGCCGGTGTAGAACGGATGGCACTGGCTGCACACGTCGGCGTGCATGGCCTCGCCGCGCAGCGTGGAACGGGTCTTGAAGGTGTTACCGCAGGTGCAGGTCACCGTGACCTCGTGGTAGTCGGGATGAATCCCTTGCTTCATGTCTGATCTCCTCTGGTCTGTTGCCGCTCGGGTCGCTTCCGCCTGGGAGAGCTTCGGAGCTACCACCTGGCTCAGGTGGCAAATCGCGCGTGAACCGAGCCAGTCGTTAATACTAGCCGCCTTATGGGCTGGCGGCGAATCAGAGGCCTTCTTCGCGCAATCATTCCGAACTTTGCGGCGTAGTTTTGGAAATCAACACCATGAACTCGGCGTTCGACTGTGTTTTACGCATTCGAGAGAGCAGCACCTCCAAGGCGCTTTGACTCTCCATACCGGCCAAAGTACGGCGCAACCCCCAGATGAGCTTCAACTCGGCGGGTGTGAGCAGCATCTCCTCGCGGCGGGTGCCGGAAGCATCCACATCGATGGCCGGGAAGATGCGCTTGTCGGCGAGTTGCCGCGAGAGCCGCAACTCCATGTTGCCGGTGCCCTTGAACTCTTCGAAGATCACCTCGTCCATCTTGGAACCGGTCTCCACCAGGGCCGTGGCCAAGATGGTGAGCGAACCGCCGTGTTCGATGTTGCGCGCCGCGCCGAAGAACCGCTTTGGCGGATAGAGCGCGGCGGAATCGACGCCGCCGGAGAGGATACGGCCCGACGCCGGGGCGGCCTGGTTGTAGGCGCGGCCCAGTCGGGTGATGCCGTCCAGCAGGATCACCACGTCCTTGCCCAACTCCACCAGCCGCTTCGCGCGCTCCACGGCCAGTTCGGCGACGGTGGTGTGGTCGTCTGCGGGGCGATCGAAGGTGGACGCGATCACATCGCCTTGGGTGTTGCGCTCGAAGTCGGTGACCTCCTCGGGGCGTTCGTCCACCAGCACCACCATCAGATACACATCGGGATTGTTGGTGGTGATGGAGTTGGCGATGGATTGCATAATCATCGTCTTGCCGGCCTTGGGTGGGCTGACGATTAGGCCGCGTTGCCCCTTGCCTATGGGGGACATCATGTCGATGAGACGCCCCGTCATATTGGTCGGCGTGGTCTCCATCCGTAACCGCTCCTGCGGATACAGCGGCGTCAGTTTTGCGAACTCGGGACGGCCCCGCATCAGGTCGGGGTCTGCGCCGTTAACCTTGTCCAGTCGCACCAGCGGCTGGAACTTCTGTTGCCGCTCCCCCTCACGCGCCTGCCGGATAGCTCCAGCAATCGCATCGCCCTTGCGCAGTTCGTACTTGCGCACCATGCTGAGCGACATGTAGGCATCGGCGGAGCCGGGCAGATAGCCGGAGGTGCGCACAAAAGCGTAGTTATCCATCACGTCGAGGATGCCGCGCACCTCGACCAAAACATCGTCTTCGCGCACCAATGGGGTGTCGTTGTCGAAACTCTGATTGCCGTCGCGGGTACGCCGGTTCTGGCGGTCACGCTGGCGTCGTCTGCGACGCCGCCCTCCCTGGTCGTCGTCGCCGTCACGGGATTGCTGGGAGCGTTCGCCTGCGGCCTCAACGGTTTCCCGCGACTCGTCGCCGGTCTCCGCACCCTGCCCATTCCTACGGCGGCGGCCACCCGCTCGGTCGCGGCTCAACTGGTCGAGTCGGGCACCGACCTCATCGCTGGTGCTGCTCGCTTCACCATCAGGGTGCGTTTCCGTTGCTACGGCGGTGGTCGCTTCGACGCGTTTTCCGCCGCTGCGTCCGCCACCTGTGCGGGCGGCGGAGATGGCATCCACGAGATCTTGCTTTCGCATCGCGGTTACGCCTTTGATGCCGAGGCTGCTGGCGGTCTGTTTCAGTTCCGGCAGCTTCATCGCCGCCAGTGCAGCAACCGCGCCCGTGGCGGCAGTGTTGTGGGTTTCAGTCACTGGTGTCCTTATCTAACCGATGGCCCAACTGTGCTGTGTATGCTATCCGCAACCTCCGCCGCACCCTTTTGGGTTTTGCCGCGTTGAAATTGGAGACCGTGTGAACCATCCCGATCTACCCGCCGAAACGACGCCAGCGGGGCGATGTCACCGAAATCGGCAACGGTTCGAGACTAGCAGATTACAAACACATAACCAAAGGAGGCACACCACACCTGGCTTTATTCACTCGGCTTTGTCCAGCTTCTCTGGGCTACAACACCGGGGCGGCATCCTGTAGCTCGTCCATTCGGGACTGAATAAGCGTTTCCAACTTGGCATAGTCGTACGTCACCGGCAGTTCCGGATGCTCCGTCACCACATTCGCCGGGGGGCGGAACAAAGCCCCGATGTCGGCAGCGCGGAGCATGGCTAAGTCGTTATACGAGTCCCCCACCGCTACCGTCTGAAAGTTGAGCCCCTGGAACGCCCGTAGCGCCGCCCGCTTCTGATCTGCCAGCCGCACCTGATAGTCAACGATACGGTCATCTTTCACTACCAGCGAGTGACAAAGGATGGTGGGGTTGCCCAACTGCTCGATGAGAGGACGGGCGAACTGAATGAAAGTGTCGGAGAGAACGAGCACCTCACCGCGTTCCCGGAGCCAGTGCAGAAACTCCACCGCGCCCTCGTACGGCCGCATCTTGGCGATCACCCGTTGGATGTCGCTCATCTTCAGCCCGTGTTCGTACAGCACCTGCATCCGGTGGGCCATCAACTCGTCGTAGTCAGCGATATCGCGCGTGGTGAGCCGGAGCGCGTCAATGCCGGTGTGCTCGGCGACGTTCACCCAGATCTCGGGGACGAGCACCCCTTCCATGTCCAGGCAGGAGACCCACATGTCAAAGCCCCTCGACGCGCAGCATCCGCACTTCGCTGCCCACGAAGTCGCAACGAGACAGTTCGGCGATGCACGCCTGTATGTCGGCTTCCAGCGCCAGATGGGTGAGTACTCCAAGCTGCGCCTGTTCAGTGTCAGTCGTGTCCGTAACCTGGTTGAGGCTGCGCACACTGATGCCATGCCGGGCGAACACCTCGCCAACACGCGCCAAGATACCCGGCGCGTCCGCCACCAGAAAGCGCATGAAATAGTGCGTGGAGATCTGGCCGATCTGCCGTACCGGTAGGGCTCGCTCCGCCACCTGCACCGGCGTGATGACCTCACGTATCCGGTTACGACCCACCGCCACTACATCGCCGATGACGGCTGACGCGGTCGGAACCCCGCCCGCCCCCGGGCCGAAGAATGCCAACCTGCCGGCGTGCTCAGCCTCCAAGAAGATGGCGTTGTAAGCGCCCGACACTGTGGCCAAGATGTGGTCGGCTGGCACCAACGCCGGATGCACCCTGGCACTCACCTCGCCAGACGCGCTCAGCGTGGTGACTGCCAGCAATTTGATGACGCAACCGATTACCTCCGCCGCCCGGAAATCCGCCGGAGTCAGCGCGGTGATCCCTTCGCGGTAAACCCGTTCGGAGCCAACCCAAGTGTGGAACCCCAGCGAGGCCAACAACGCCACCTTGGACGCGGCGTCAAAGCCCTCAACGTCATTGGTGGGGTCCTCCTCGGCGTACCCCAGCCGCTTCGCTTCAGCCAACGCGGCGTCGAACGCCATGCCCTGAGTCGCCATCTGCTCCAGGATGAAATTGGTGGTGCCGTTCACGATACCGACGGCAGACGTGATGCGGTCACCGACCAGGCTTTCCCGCAGCGGTCGCACGATGGGGATGGCACCGGCCACCGCTGCCTCGAAGAACAGATCCACTCCCGCCTGTTCGGCGAGTGCGAACAGTTCTTTGCCTTCTCGGCCCAGCAACGCCTTGTTGGCGGTGACCACCGAGGCACCCGCCGCGAACGCGGCTCGGATCAGACTGGCGGCTGGCTCGTGGCCCCCGATGAGTTCGATGACGATGTCTGGCTGGCTACTGGCAATGAGCCCCAGGGCGTCGTCGGTGAGCCACTCTGCCGGGATGCCAGGACGGGGTTTGCTGAGATCGCGCACCGCGACACCGACCACCTCCACGCCACGTCCGATCTGCGGTGCCAATCCGGCTGAACACTCAAGCAGTAACCTGGCT
>JAIRRM010000028.1 GCA_031255975.1 Propionibacteriaceae bacterium
AAGCGCGCCTCAACTGGACCCTTGTCTGGAAACGGTGTGAGAGGCGAACGACGGCGCACCAAGGCGTAACCAACAACCCCGACCAGCGGCAGACACCTCAACCCAGGGTTAGTCAAACATCTCGGCGGTAACCAGCCACCCCGGAGCGCCACCGAGCGACTTCGGAGCCAAACGCGGGCTCCGAAGTCAGCCGAACCGCTTCGGGCCAGCTATCAGCCAGATACCTCGTCGGCGCGACGCCGGTTGGCGACGATCGCCAGCAGTGCCAGCCCACTCGCGGCGGCGAGCAGCAGTAGCGGCTGTAGCGACGACAGGTTCACCGCTGAACCGCCGGTGGGAACCACCGGGGATTTGCTGACCTTCACATACACCGTCGCCTGAGCGGTGTGCCCGTGACGATCTTTGATCTCGTAGCGATACGTGTCTTCGCCAGAGAACCCGGCGGCGGGAGTGTAACTATGGCTGCCGTCAGAGTTTACGACGATGGTGCCGCCGTTCACGGAGACGCTGTCCGCCCAACTCAACTCCAAGTCATACCCCGTGTCGTTGTCGAGCACCCTGATGACGACCGGGGTCTCGAACGGCGTCTCGGCGTGGTCATCCACGGCGCTGATCTGACACAACACGGCTGTCAGCGTGAAGCTAGCAGCGCATGGACGCTGAAACTCGCCCTGGTTGTAGCTATCCACCGCGCAAGCCTGGATGGTGGTAACCCCTTCAGCGAGCACGTTAACCACACCGGTCACCGGATCGACCGTGGCCACACTCGGGTTGGCGGAAGACCAGATGAGGGTCCGGTCATCCACCAGAGCGCCGACCAAATCGGCCACGGTGGCGTGCGTCCAACCAGCAGTCACCGCGGCTTGCGCCGTGAACACATCGCCGGTCACAGCCTCTATGGTGGCACTGGTGGGGTTGGTCACGGTGACCTCCGAAGCCAGCGCGACGAAGTTATCCAGAATGAACGTGTCGGGCGTGGAGTTCGCGATAACGGCAGACGCAACACCCGCCACGGCATCCGACTGCTGCGTGGTACCACCAGAGGTGACCTCGTGCAGGGTGTAATGCGCCTCAGTGGCGAAATCCACTCCATAGATACGCACGCGGCTAGCCACGGCTGAATTAAGAGACCACTGGTCACCTACCGCGACCGGCACCATATCGGCATCCGACTCGATCTCGGCGGAGAACAGGGTTTCGGCACTCGGCACCGCGCGGATATGGATGTTCGGGCCGCTCTGTGAGAACGTGGAAGCCATATCGGGAACGTTGAACGCCGGGAGATTGCCGCTGTCGTCGGCCACAACCTTTACGAAGATGTCGCTCACCAGACCGCGCCCGTGCAGCGCATTGCTGGTTTGAGACTGGTTCAACCGCGCCAGCACCGTGTTCAGCGCCTGCAACTGCTGCTCGATGGTCGGCACCACCCCATTGGTCGAGCTTGGCGCGCGCACCACCCAGGTGTTGTCGCGGGTGTCGTACAACAAGAACTTCCTGGTATCGCTACTAGGCCATGTCTGCGTGAAGTTCGCCAGATCATCGTAGAAGAACACGGCGGTTCCATCGCTGCCAAACATCGTTGGGGCGGCGGAACCCACCATGAACGTTGCCCAACGATAACTGTTATCAGGAGGCGTGATGTTCTCAATTGAAGTGAACTGCACCCCGAGGCGCTGCCGGGTGTACCCAGGGAAGCTCAGTGTGCCGGCGAAACGTACATCGGTGTTGTGCTCATTGTCACCAGCTGCGCTTTCACTGTTTGGAGTTTCGATCCAGAACGGATCACGATCATTAAGCCCGGCACCCCGATCAACAACCAGATCCCTGATGTTTACGTTCGGATGAGTGTTTACGGTGACGATGCGATAGCTATCGGTGGTCGAACCACTAATGCTGGTGAACCTCACACCCTCAATGTTCACTTGCGCGGAGGAATTGTAGCTGGTCGCCACGATATTCAACCCTTGATTACCTGAGGAGGGGTTGTACCCTGCACCACTGTTTTGGAACTCGCAATCGCGTATCAGCGCGCTGGCACCACCCTCGATATGCAAGACCGAGTTACCGCGGCCAGTGCCAAACACCTGCAGACTGGTGAGCCAAGTTGCACCCTCGTCCTTACTCCATCGATTCGTGGTGGAGGCAGTCGCTACACCACCAACCGGCCCCCTACCCTCAAAATCGAACACCAAGTTTTGCCACAACACACCAGAACCAACCATGGGGATGAGAATGCGCTCCAGATACGGCGTTGGCGTTCCGCAAAGAATATCCCAACCAAGAACGCAAAGGCGATACAGATATGGTCGCCGCGTCAACCTCACGGCCCCCTGTTCCAACCCGATCAGCGCCACGCCAATCGCGGCGGCGTAAACGGTGTAGTTGTCCACCCGGTCGTAGCGATACGTACCGGCATCGAAGAAGAAGGCAGAGTTGCCCTTTGCCAGCAACTTTTCGTCAGTCCATTTACCGTCAGCCATGTAGATGACCGTCGCGGCGAACACGACATCGCCATCAGCGGTGCCGGTGTCGGCCACCGAGCCGGAAGTGCCGTCAAATGTCACATACACGGTCTCACCATTGCGGGCCGCATAGCTCACATCCTGGGTGACAAAGTAGTACGCGTTCTTGCCCTTATAGGTGATGGGCGACTCGCGGAATACTTTATTCGTGACCGCGCTGGTCAGATAGGTACCAGCATCAGGCTGTACCGTCGGCACCGGCTGCTCGTCATCGAAAATGGTGGCCGCTTGAACCACCCCGCTGCCGCCAATGGCCGCACCTCCAACCAGCAGCATCGCTGCCACTCCGGTGGCCACGGCGCGGCGGAATCCGCCCGTCGCCCTGACGCTAGCACTAGCCAGACTATGCATTTTTGTCCTACTTCGTCTCAGGAGACATTAGTACAAGACTATTAGCCAAGTAAGCAATACTCAACACCTCTTTTATGTGAACAAAGCCGTTGATACTAATGACAAGCGCAATTCCGCTAGCGGCATATTCTCGGCGGCGATACCGACCGGTTAACCAGGCCATAGGCTGTTGGCGTTAACATCTTTGCCATGGCAGGCAAAGTAGTACGTAAAACCCTTGGCGACTGGCGGGAGCCGTACGCGCAGCAGTTGATGGCGCTGATCGGCACCCAATCGAAGGCGACCATCGCCACCTGGTGCGTGGGGTATGCGGCAGAGCACTTCCTACCAATCTGGCAGACGGATATGCCCGGCGATGACCGCCCCGCCGCAGCGCTGGCCGCCGCCCGGAGTTGGCTCGCCGGTGAAATCAAACTGCCGGAGGCGAAACCTGTCATCCTGGCGTGTCATGCGGCGGCCCGCGAAAGCGAAGGCAACGGGAAGTACGCCGCGCTGGCCGCCGCCCGTGCCTGTGGACAGTCCGCCAGTGTCATTCACTCCGCCTCCCACTCCATCGGGATGCTCTGGTACGGGGCTGCCGCCGTGGCGTATGCGACAGTCGGCGTGGGTCAACCAGCCGAGGTGTACGCCAGGATCGCGGCAGACGAGGGTTGGCGACAGCTCGCCGCTCTTGAAGGCATCGCGGTGCCGGATGAGCCGCGTCCGGCGAAGATCAAGTGGGTCTGTTGACTCAGGCGGCTAAAAGGGCCGCTGACGACAACTCGCCACCATTGAGGGTGCCGCGGGCGGAGATCCCGGATCAAGTCCGGGATGACGGATCGGGGTCGGGATGACACAACACTTCAGAGATCCCGGATCGGGTCCGGGATGACGGATCGGGGTCGGGATGACACAACACCTCGGAGATCCCGGATCAAGTCCGGGATGACAAAACAAGTCCGGGATGACGGATCGAGTCCGGGATGACAAAACAAGTCCGGGATGACAAACGTTGGCGGCGGCTATCGTCTGGCGGCGAAGAACTCCCGTAGCAGCGCGGCACACTCGTCAGCCAACACCGCGGACACCACTTCGGGGCGGTGCGGTAACCGCTGATCGCGTAGCAGATCCCAAAGCGACGCCACCGCGCCCGCCCGTTCATCGAAAGCTCCGAATACCAACCGCCCCACCCGAGCCTGAGCGATGGCCCCAGCACACATCGCGCATGGTTCCAGCGTCACCACCAGAGTGCAGCGATCTAAGCGCCACCCACCCAAGGCCGCCGCCGCCCGCCGTAACGCCAGCACCTCGGCGTGCGCCAACGGGTCACCCGTCGCCTCCCGCTCATTGTGCGCCGCCGCCAGCAAGGTGTCATCCGGCCCCAACATCACCGCCCCGATGGGCACGTCACCCCGCTCGACCGCCCGCGCGGCTTCGGAGAGCGCAAGTCGCATCGCGTCGTCCCACATGCTCACCCGCCCAGCCTATTCGCCCAATCCCCCGCCAGACGATTGCGTCGAGAATCAGCGCAACCGCCTGGTTGTCGCGGTGATCGCGCCGCCAGTTATACGGGCGAACGTCCAGATGAAACCCCGCCGGTTGGCGGGTGGAACCACCGGATGCGCCCCGACCGTGGCACCCATACCCACATAGTCATCCAAGGCAAAACACCACGTAGACCCTTCGGACATTCGATAGTGCTACCAGCGATGGCTTGGCGCTCGCGACGTACAGGCTAGACTATGGCCAGAGTTTGGGGACAACGACTGTCCGACCGACCACATACAGGAGGAAAGAATGGGACGCATTAACTATGCGCCTGCACAAGCTAAGGTGACTGACATCCAGTCACTCGTGAAGCTCGTCAAGAATGATGACAAGATCGGCGTCGCCGGCTTCACCGGTGCCGGCTACCCGAAGGCCTTCCCGACCGCTCTGGCCGAGGAGATCAAGGCCGCGCATGAGCGCGGCGAGGAGTTCATGGTGAGCATCTTCACCGGCGCTTCCACTGCTCCCGACCTCGACGGCGTGCTGGCCGGGGTTGATGGTGTTAAGTTCCGCACGCCGTACAACGGCGACCCTACGATGCGCAACAAGGTCAATGAGGGCATCAGCCTTTACGCCGACATCCACCTGTCGCACCTCGCGCAGCAGGTCAACCAGGGCTGGTTCGGCAAGATCGATTGGGCCGTCGTCGAAGCCTGCCAGATCACCGCTGAGGGCGAGATCGTGCCGTCCACGTCCGTTGGCAACAGCCGCGCCTATCTCGAAAACGCCGAGAAGATCATCATTGAGGTCAACGAATGGCAGTCCGAGGATCTGTTCGGCCTGCACGACGTGTACTACGGCATGGAGGCGCTGCCCCCGAACCGGGTGCCGATTCCGATCACCGCCCCTGGCGACATCATCGGTCAGCGCACGCTGCGGGTGGACTGGAACAAGGTCGCCGGCGTGGTGGTAACCAACAAGCCCGACCGCAACTCGCCGTTCAAGGACCTGGATCAGGATTCCATCACCATCGGCAAGTACTTCGTCGACTTCCTGCTTGACGAAGTCAAGGCCGGTCGGATGCCGAAGAACCTGCTGCCGTTGCAGTCCGGCGTGGGCAACGTCGCCAATGCGGTGCTCGCGGGTCTGCTGGACTCCGATCTGGAACACCTCTCCAGCTACACCGAAGTCATCCAGGACGGCCTGATCGCCCTCATCGACTCCGGGAAGATGGATGTCGCGTCCGCCACGTCGTTCGGCCTGTCGCCGGAGTACGCGCAGCGCCTCAACGAGAACGCCGCTTCGTACCGCGGCAAAGTGGTGCTGCGTCCGCAGGACGTGTCGAACCACCCCGAGGTGGTGCGCCGTATCGGCGTCATCGCCTGCAACGGCATGATCGAAGCCGACATCTACGGCAACGTCAACTCCACCAACGTGTGCGGCACCAAGATGCAGAACGGCATCGGCGGCTCGGGCGACTTCACCCGTAACGCTTTCATGTCGTTCTTCGTCTCGCCCTCCACGGCCAAGAATGGCGACATCTCCGCCATCGTGCCGATGGTGAGCCATCACGACCACACCGAGCATGACGTCTCCGTGATTATCACGGAGCAGGGCCTAGCCGATCTGCGCGGTCTCGCTCCGCGTCAGCGCGCCAAGGTCGTCATCGAGAAGTGCGCTCACCCCGACTACCGTCCCATCTTGGAGGATTACTACGCGCGGGCGCTCAAGGAAGCCAAGGGCATCCATACGCCGCACATCCTCTCCGAGGCGCTGTCGTTCCACCAGAGGTTCCTCGACTCCGGTTCGATGAAGAAGTGAGAACCTCCTCTCTCAACTACGCAGGCCCCGTCCGGTTCTTCCGGGCGGGGCCTGCGCCATATCCCGGCGATGTCTTAATGCCGGGATGGCCTCCAAAGTCGGCAACAAGTGCTGACAGATAAGGGGCCGACAACCGCCGCTGGGATAGCAGCAACACCACCATCAGGTAAAGAACAGCACCTGGCGAAGTCACCGTCATTCCGGCCTCCGAGCCGGAATCTCTCAACAACCCATCAGGTAGAGAACAGCACCTGGCGGAGTTCTGCCGCGCAATCACAACTGAACTCCGGGGCCGCAGCCGCCAAGTCGGCGCGTGAGCCCGCACCCCAGGTCACGGCGATGGCCGGGATACCGGCGGCGTGGGCGGCCAGCACATCCCAAACGGCATCGCCGACGTAGACACACTGCTCCGGCGTTACCCCCAACTTGTCAAAGGCTCGCAGCAGCGGGTCTGGATACGGCTTGTGCCGTTCGGTGTCCTCCATGGTGACCGCCAAATCCACCAGTTCGGACAGCCCCGCTAGGCGCACCGTCTCGACAGACATCCGAAACCGCTTGGATGTGACCACCTTGGGACGTACCCCCGCGGCGTTCAACTGAGTCAGCAGTTCCGGCACCCCCGGATAACCCGTGATCCTGGCGGAGTTGGCCTCGTTGTAATCGCGGTACACCCGCTCCAACTCGACGGCACCCGGAGGGTCTTCGCGCCGGAAAGTCTCCAACAGCGTCTGGCCGATCCAGGTGCGGGCCTCGTCCGCGCTCACCTCACGTCCATTCACCGCGCTGAAGGCGTACTGATAGGACTCGATGATGAGTCCGATGGAATCCGCCAAGGTGCCGTCCAGATCGAACAGCACAACCGGCCAGCGGGCGGAGGTTGGCACGATAGACCGCTCCGAAAGATCGTTCACTTGGTCACCCTAACAGGGCCACACTCTCCCGGCGCCGGGCGACGCGCACCAGACAGCCGCCGAGCAGCGGAGCCAACACCCACACGGCATCGCGCGACACCAACTCACCGCCGGTCGGTGCCCCGTTCGGGGGATTCTCCGTTCCGGGCTCCCCGGCTGATTCCGGATCATCTGATTCGTCACCTGATGCTGGATCATCTGATTCCGGATCATCTGAATCATCAGGAGTTCCCGGGCATTCGTCCGATCCGGGCGGGCATTCCTCAGTTGGGAGGGTCTCCACCTTCCAATCCCACCAAGCGTCACCGTACAGATCCATAGAGTCGTTGTTAATCCACCAGGGCATCCCTATGACGGCCTGAGTGAGGTCGGCGGTCTCCCCAGGTTCTAGCACTACGTCCGTCCACACTCGAAGCGTTCCAGTGATATAGGGGGCGAGTTCGCCGGTGTCACCATAGCCGAGGAAGGTGACGCTCACCGGGTAGCTGAGGTCATTCGTCACCGAGACGAAATACCTGAACGCGTCGCCGGGCACGATGGAAACCGACTCGACGTGAAGCTCCGCCGCGTCTGTGATTTCGCTGGTCAAGATAGTCACCGAACCCAGGTTCGAAACGAAGTCATAGTCGGAGTCCCGCCAAACCTGATCGAAGGCCGGGACGACGCGCCCACAGCTAATGTCGACGCGAGGGGCAGCAGCGCCAGCCGGAGCACTGGTCTTGACACCGGCCTTCACAGTGACATCGGCGGACTCACCTGGCCCGAGAATGAACGCGGTCGGCGTCAGCGACTCGACCGTCACGTTGGCCGCCCCGCTGCCAGCGACGGTAGCAGTGCACTCGGAGAACGAGATGGGCACCGGGATGGCCGAGTACCCCGTCGTCGGCAACGTGTTGGTGACGGTGATCGTCTTTGTCACCAAAGTGCCGATGTCAATCGCCTCCAGCGGCACCCTGGCGATCCTCTCCTGAACGGAGGAGTCGTTATCGCTGTAGTTGACGTTGACCACGCCGCCATCAAGCTGGGTGTCGTAGTCCGATTCGGCGGCGATCGCCTGCGAACCGACCACCGTGGCAGCCATCGCGATGACCACGGCAGCTATCGAAGCCCTAAAAGAACGCTTCACCAAAAACCACACGGTTTATCAGCCTTTCATGTTTCATGCGTATCGAATCAAGCCAGATCAATACGGCATTTTTATTGTTCTCAATATGTATTGCCTATCACCCAACACCGTTGCCCCCGCCGGTATTCCACGCCTCACGACTACACCAGCGTGTCCGTGGGTACCCCGGTGGCAAGGTAGGCTGGAGCAACCATGAGCAGTGCCACCGTCGAGGGGTTGGGAAACGCACCGGCCCAACCGATACGTACCCTGCCGCCCATCCCGGCGACGCATCGCGGCGTCGTGCTCTCACCCCGTACCGGGGAGCCGCACCGTCCGGCGCTGCTGGGGGTGGCTTATGCCTTCGCGTATCTTTCGGCGGCGCTGGCCGCAGCCGGGTTCGGCTGGGCCTGGTGGCACGCCATCCACATGGAGACCTGGATGACCTCCACCCGCTTCATCGACTGGATGCAGCCCAGCCCCGGCTCCGGATTGTCGCTGCTGGCGGCCGTGATCTTGGCAGCCATCTGCGCCGTCACCGTCGCCGCGCCATGGGTCGCCGCGTACGTGGCCTGGGCCGGACGCCGTTGGGCCCGTTACGCGGGGCTGATCGCGGTAGGCATCTCCTGTCTGACGTTGCTGATGCGCCCGTACGCCTGGGTGGCAATTCCGCCCGCCGCCGTGGCCGCACTGCTGTACTGGCTGCCTCCGGTCGGCAAATACTTCCGGCAGTGGGAGATCGTGACCGCCAAGCCCACCGCCATAGCGCTGGATCAGGGCCGGGTGCGATACGGACGAATGGATCGTTACCGGCCCCCAACCGCCAGCGGTAGCCAACCCACCCCATGAGCATGAACCATCCCGTCTCATGAGTACCAACCGCTCCGTGCAACAGCTACTCCGCACCTTGGCGCGTATCCTGGCGGCGGTGTTCCTTGGGCGCGCGGCGCGGAGTTTGAGTAACAGCGGTGTTGGCGGCATCCTCCCAGGAACTGACATGAACGACGATTCCACGGGTGCCGTAGCGCCCCCCGACCCCAACAATCCACATGGCCACTACCCCGGTGATTACGCCGGGTTGCCACGTAAGCGCTACGCCCCCGACAACGACAATGAACCAGACCCCGGCGAAGTGGTGTGGGCCTGGGTACCCTACGAGGAAGACTGGACTCGCGGCAAAGATCGTCCGGTGCTCATCGTCGGTACCGACAACGGCTGGTGCCTCGCGCTGCCGCTCAGCTCCGTAGACCACGATTTCGACAAACATCAAGAGGAGCGCGCCGGACGCTATTGGGTCGAGGTCGGTACCGGCTCCTGGGATTCCGAACACCGCGACAGTTTCGCGCGGGTTGACCGTATCGTCCGGATTCAACCGCAGACGGTGCGCCGAATCGGCGGACATGTCAGCTCAGCGGTCTACGACAAGGTGTTCGCCGAGCTACAACAGCACTGGGCCGACTAGGCCCGCGCTACCAGGTTTTGTACCAGCTCGTACTAATACTTGTACTAAAAGCTCCGGATCGAACAATTTCTGCCGCTATTTTCTCCCGCTTCCGGCGCATTTTACTTACACTGGGGATATGGGAAGGCTTCCGAACTACCTCCGGATAGCTCGCCCCCAAAGAAGAAGGGACAGTATGTTCAAGAAGACCTTTGCCGCGGTTGCTGCCGTGGCTATGACTCTAACCCTCGCGGCGTGCAGCGACGATGCGGAGAAGCCTGCGCCTACCGACGTGACCACAACCGATACCACGTCAACCGAGACGCCGCTCCCCGAACGTGGCGACGCTGACCTGGTCATCTGGGCCGACGCCAACCGCACCGCTGCGCTGGAGGCCCCACTGAAGGCATGGGCCGACGCCAACGGCATCAAAGCCGTGGTGTACACCATCGCCACCGACCTACAGGCCAACTTTGTGACCGCCAACCAGGCCCAGAACGGCCCGGATATAGTCATCGGCGCTCAGGACTGGACGGGCAAACTGGTGCAGAACTCCGCCATCGTTCCAGTGCAGATCAGCGCGACGGGCGTGGCGCAATCGGCCATTGAGGCCGTGTCTTACGGTGGCCAGACCTACGGCGCACCGTACGCGATTGAGACCCTCGGCCTGTTTGCGAACAACACGCTCACCAACGTCCCGGCACCGGCCACCATCGAGGACATGATCGCGGCAGCACAGGCTGGCGGCAGCGCCGGTGTGGCTGAGAATCCGCTCTGCCTCCAGGTTGGCACCACTGGTGACGCCTACCACATGCAGCCGTTCTTCACCTCCGGTGGCGGCTACATCTTCGGCACCAACGCCGACGGCTCCTACAACACCAAGGATGTGGGTGTGGGCTCCGAAGGTGGCATCGCCGCGGCCAAGAAGATCGCCGAACTGGGCGCGAGTGGTGTGCTGAAGACCTCCATCGACGGCAGCAACTCCACGTCGCTGTTCAACGAGGGCAAGTGCGCCTACCTGGTTTCCGGCCCGTGGGCACTGGCCGCCATGCGTGACGCCAATGTCGACTTCGCGCTGTCGCAGATTCCTGGCTTCGCTGGCATGGGCCCGGCGGTTCCGCCGCTCGGTGTACAGGCATTCTTCGTGGCCTCCAACGCCAAGAATCCGGCCTACGCGCAGCAGTTCCTCACCGACCTGCTGAAGGACACCACCATCACCAAGGCCATGAACTCGGTCGATGCCCGTATTCCGGTGCAGGACGCGCTGGCCACCGAGCTGCAGAGCAGCGACCCGGTGCTGATGCAGTTCCTCGACTTCGCGGAGCACGCTGCCGCGATGCCGAACATTCCGGCTATGGACGCCGTATGGGGACCGCTCGGCAACGCTGAGGCCAGCGTGGTGGGCGGCAACGATCCGACCACCGCTATGACCGCCGCAGGCAACGAGATTTCCTCGGCAGTCAACGGGTAACAACCCCGCCACTTTGGCGACATGACTCCGCACCGGGCAGGTGTACACTCCTGCCACCTGCCCGACGCGGGGTACCCGACTTCACACTCCACGTTGACCTTGTAGAACATCCGTACTTGTCGAGAGGCAGGGCATGAGCGACGCACCAGCCGAAACAACGGCGACACCATCAAACGGCACTCTGCCGCGCGAACGTAACACGGGCACCTTGGGGTTGATCGGAAAAGTCATCCTGCTGGGCGCCGTAC
Source organism: Propionibacteriaceae bacterium (assembly GCA_031255975.1). Lineage (GTDB taxonomy): Bacteria > Actinomycetota > Actinomycetes > Propionibacteriales > Propionibacteriaceae > WRGV01. The sequence goes on from JAIRRM010000028.1 coordinate 11,338, forward strand.
TGGCACTGGCGGTCTACGCGCTGCCCCTGCTCATCGAATACGAGTTGTGGATGTGGCTGGCGGTGATGATCGCGGCGACCGTCGGCATCTTCATCATCTACTCCACCAAGCGCTTCATCCCCGGTAAATACCTTTTCCCGGGCACGCTGCTGCTCTCGGTCTTCCTGGTTATCCCGGTGGTTCTCACCGTCGGTTACTCTTTCACCAATTTCGGTGACGGTTCCCGTGGCAGCAAACAGGAAACCATCGACTCCATCATCGTCAGCTCGGTGCAACAAACCCCCGATTCCAAGTGGTACCACATGAGCGTCGCCGTGGAAGACGGCGATGCGGCAGAGCGTGGCCCGTACACACTTTTCCTGATCGCCGAGAGCGACGACTCCGACACCGTGATGTTCGGGCTTGACGACTCCGAACTGGCGCAATGGAGCGGTGAATCCCCAACCATCATCGACCATACGGTCACCGCGGTGCCGGGATACCAAATCCTCACCCGAGCGGAGATCAACTCGAACATGGCCCGCATTCAAGAGGTGTGGATTCGCATCCCCGGCACCGAGGACGCATCCATCAAGGTGCAAGGCTTCCGTGCCTTCGAGGGTCGGGCCACCATGGACTACGACTCCGAGAATGATCGCTTCGTCAGAAATGACGGTACGGTGTACCCGCTGCAACTGGTCGGCGATTCGTACTGCTACTCCGACCCCACTGACAGCAGCCAGTGTTATCAGGGGCGCTCCTGGTTGCAGAACGTCGGCCTGAGGAACTACACCAAGCTGCTCACCGATTCCAACATTCGCGGTCAGTTCTTGGGCGCTTTTAGTTGGACGCTGGTCTTTGCCCTCGGCTCGGTGGCGTTGACGTTCATAGTTGGCTTCTTCCTGGCCTTGACCCTGAATGACGAGCGCATCAAGGGTAAGAAGCTATGGCGCTCTTTCCTGCTACTGCCGTACGCGGTGCCGGGCATGATCTCGCTGCTGATCTGGTCGGGCTTCTTCAACCCGCAGACCAACCCATTCGGCTGGAGCATCGACTGGTTGGCAGATCCCACCCTGGCGAAGATCGCGGTTTTCATCGCGCAGTTGTGGATGGGATTCCCCTACATGTTCATCGTGTGTACCGGGGCGCTGCAATCCATCCCGGCGGACGTTAAAGAGGCGGCGTCCATTGACGGATCGTCCGGGTTGTCCACCACGTTCCGTATCATTCTGCCGCTGCTGCTGGTATCGGTGGCACCGCTGCTGGTGGCGTCTTTCGCGTTCAACTTCAATAACTTCAACGCCATCCAGTTATTGACGCAGGGTGGCCCGGTGCTGGAAGGGCAGTTCACCCGGGGCGGTACCGACATCCTGATCTCAATGATCTACAAACGGGCCTTCGGCGGCTCTGGAGCTGACTTCGGCTTCGCCGCGTCACTGTCAGTGCTGCTGTTCATCCTCACCGGTGTCCTGGCCGCGTTCCAGTTCCGTATCACCAAGAAGCTGGAGGATATGGCATGAGCACCACAATCGAGACCATGGCTCCCAAAACCGCCACGGCACCGGGCGGCAAGCCCGACGCGGCCAAGGCGACGCGACGTCCCATCACCGGCATGGGCGCAAAGCGGTGGTGCCTGGAGGTCGGCTGGCGCTACCTGGTCGGGCTGGCGGTGCTGACGTTCGCCGCCTTCCCGATTCTCTACGTGATCGGTGTGTCGCTGAACCCCATCGGGTCGGTGACCGGAACCACCATGTTCCCCACCGACCCCTCGCTGGTCAACTACGAAACCCTGGTGGGAGGCTCCAAAGGCCCCTTCCTGAAGTGGTACGCGAACACGTTGATCGTATGCACGGTGGTGACACTCACGCAGATCGTGGTGTCGTCGTTGGCCGCTTATGCGTTCTCGCGGCTGCGTTTCGCAGGGCGGCGCGGCGGCATGTTGGCGCTGCTGCTCATCATGATGTTCCCGAACATGCTGGCCCTCATCGCGCTGTACGCCATGTTCACCGACCTCGGCAAGGTGTTCCCCGCTATCGGGTTGTCCACCATCGCCGGCTACGTCATCGCCCTGCTGGGCGGCTCGCTGGGGCAGGTGTGGCTCATCAAGGGCACGTTGGATGCCGTGCCGAAAGAGTTGGACGAGGCCGCCATCATCGACGGCGCGACCCACTTCCAGGTTTTCTGGAAGGTGCTGTTGCCCACACTGCGCCCCATCATCGCCACCACCGCGATGCTGGCGTTCGTGGGGGTGATTTCGGAGTTCATCATCGGTTCTCAGTTCCTGCGGGATCAGAACTCGTACACCCTCGCCGTCGGCCTTTACGGCATGTTGCAGGGCGACAAGTCGGCCAACTACGGCGTGTTCGCCGCCGGGGCCGTACTGGTGGCCATACCGGTCATCGTGCTGTTCCAGATACTGCAAAAGTACATCGTCGGTGGAGCCACCGCCGGTGCCGTCAAGGGCTGAGGTACGAATGCGGCAGCACCAGCGGCATCTGTTGGATGAGCCGCATCACGATGGTTCCGCGCTGTTCGTCGCACCGGGGCAACCCGGCCTGGGGGATCGGATTCCCGTCCGGGTACGGGTGCCGCGCGGTTACGGGGCAACCGAGGTGTTTCTGCGAGTAGACCGCGACGGAAACCCGCTGTACTTTCCGGCGCGTCTTGACCGCGAAACCGAGCATGAGCAGTGGTTCGCGACCGAACTTCCCGTAGACAATTCGCGGGTTCACTATCGTTGGCTGCTGGCGGGTTCCGCCGGGGCCCCCCAGTGGTTGACGGCGCGAGGTGTGGCCGATCACGAGGTGACAGATGCTGGGGATTTTCGTGTCACCACGTATTCGCCTGGGCCGGATTGGATGCTGGATACCGTCGGCTACCAGATCTTCCCAGACCGTTTCGCGCGCTCCGACGCGGCGACAAAGCGGGAACTACCGGCTTGGGCGCGAGCGGCGGCGTGGGACGACGACCCCGCTTCGGGCTATGACTCCATCTCCCAGGTTTTCGGCGGCGACCTCGCCGGTATCGCGGAGCATATCGATTATCTGAACGATCTCGGCGTCAATCTGGTGTATCTGACGCCCTTCTTTCCCAGTCAGTCCGCGCACCGCTACGACGCCACCACGTTCGACCAGGTAGATCCACTGCTGGGCGGCGACGACGCGTTGGCCCGACTCTCGGACGCGCTGCACCGTGCCGGTATCCGCCTGATCGGAGACCTCACCACCAACCACACCGGCTGGATGCACGAATGGTTCAAGACCGCCCGATCAGAGCGCTCATCTGTCGAGCGGGGCTTCTACTACTGGAAAGACGACCTGCCCATCCCGCTAGAGCCTTGGATGCGCTCTTTCTCCGACCAGTGGGGCGGATCGTGGCCAGCGAAACCGTCCGATCTGGAACTGGATTACATCCCGTGGCTGGGGGTGCCGTCGTTACCGAAACTGAACTGGAACAGCCAAGAACTCAAACGGCGGATGCTGGACGGCCCCGATTCGGTGGTCGGGCGCTACCTCGAAGCGCCGTTTGCCATGGACGGCTGGCGTATCGATGTCGCCAACATGACCGGACGTTACGCCGCCGACGACCACCACGATGCGGTCGCGCGACTGACACGCGCCACGGTGGACGCCTGCAACGACGGCACTGGAATGCTGATCGCAGAGCATTTCTTTGACGCCGCCCGCGACCTGGACGGCGACGGCTGGCAAGCGGTGATGAATTACTCGGGGTTCATCCGTCCCGCTTGGACCTGGCTCACCCGCGCTGATACCAACCTCAGATTCTTGGACGCCCCCGTCCCGATCCCCCGCCGCAGCGGGGCGGCGGTCGCTCGGACGGCACGTCACTTCGCCTCACTGGTGCCGTGGTCCACCACGCTGCGGCAGTGGAACATGCTCGGCTCGCACGACACCCCTCGTATCGCCACCGTAACCGGTGATCGCGCCGTCACCGAGTTGGGTGCCGCATGGTTGTTCACCTACCCCGGCATTCCGGCGTTCTTCGCCGGTGACGAAGGCGGTGCCGTTGGCAGCAACGGCGAGAACGCCCGTACCACTATGCCCTGGGAGCAGATCGCGGCCGGCGGCGGAATACGCTGGGACGCGCGAGTTCATGACACCTGGCGCTCGCTGGTGACGCTGCGGCGTAACCATGAAGCGCTGTCGCGGGGAGGACTGCGCTGGGTGGTAACAGACGACGACGCCCTGGTCTATCTACGCGAAACCGCCACCGAGCGCATCCTGGTGGTGTTGACCCGCGCCGCTTGGAGTGGCCTCACGCTGCCGAAATGGCTATCTGCCGCCAAACCGGAACAGTTGTTCGCCGGACATGCCGCCTCGGTGCCTTCGCTGCTGGGTACTGAAACCGGGTGGGAGTTACGTAGCGACGCGACCGCCGTCGGAATCTGGTTGTTGCACTAGCGAGAAACCCACCGGGGCACAAGACCCCGGGTTGCTCGCTTGAGCGGGCGACGGGAATCAAGGGGGGCTCGTTCGCAAGCCCACCGGGCTTCCTCTCGATGCCCCGGCGCTTTGCGCTTTCGATTCCCGCCGACACCTTTTGCCACAAAGCGAGCAACCCGGGCATAAGACCCGGGTTGTTCGCTTGAGCGGGCGACGGGAATCGAACCCGCGTGTTCAGCTTGGGAAGCTGACGCTCTACCATTGAGCTACGCCCGCGCGGTGCGTATCAGCTTAGTTGACGCGCATTGGGCTTGTCGAACGAAGCTACCATCACAAACAATATCTAAAAGATATATCGTAAACGTGCTCTAAGCGTTCCGATTCACTATGCTGGTGCAGGTGAGCATGGAACCGCATGAGTTGGCAAAACTGCGCGCGTCTGACAACGACCGACAGCGTATCGCCGACGTGCTCAACGGCGCCTACGCCGACGGTCGGTTGAGCGCCGAAGAACACTCTGAGCGACTCGATAAAGTGTGGGGTTCCAAGACCCTGGGCGAACTGGAGCCGCTGATCGTCGATCTGGGACGACCCGAGTTGGCGCGGCAGCAGTCACAGCAACCGAACCAGACCTGGCACACCGCGCTGCCGATGCTCGCCGATCTGGACACGGCCACCGGAGAGCGCACCTGGGCGGTGATGTCGCAGAACAACCGCGACGGCGAGTGGATGGTACAACCTAGACATACGGTGCTTACGCTGATGGGCAACGTGAAATGGGATCTGCGCGAAGCGGTGTTCACGGCTATGACCATTGAGCTGAACATCTCCGTCGTCATGGGCAGCGTCGAGTTGTGGCTACCCGCCGGGGTCACGTTTGTAGACCAGACCACGCACATCATGGGTGGAACCACTCAGAAAGGGCTGGCCGCAACAGACCCGAATGCTCCGACAGTTATCGTCAAGGGGTTCACCTGCATGGGGGCGATGGTGGTGTACGGGGCGGAGTACCGTACGTTGGGGCAACGGCTCGGCATCTCAAGGAAGTGAGCCGCACTAAGGCCACCTGAACTTGTCACAGAGTCATGCGGTTCGACAACCTTCAAGCGTGACACCGATCATCCTGTGGCTGAACTGGTCTT
>JAIRRM010000059.1 GCA_031255975.1 Propionibacteriaceae bacterium
CCCCCCCCCCCGCCCCCCCCCCCCCCCCCCCGCCAACGCAAGGCAAAAAGTGAGCCGTGAAATCGGCGGCAAGACGATAGAGTCTAAGGGGTGAGAAACCCGAGGCGAGCTACGAGTGGAAGATCCGTCCGTGCTGGTGCCCACAGCGGCACCGCGCGGCGTGGGGTCGCTGAGTGGAGCATCTGGTTCCCGTGGCCGCTAACGATGGCGCTCGGTGCTATCGGCACGGCGCTCGCCGGTTGGGTGAGTCTATTGGCCGCCACCATGCTGGGTTGGCTCAGTGTGCCAGCGTTGGATGTCAGCCGCCCAGTGCAGTTAGCCGCTCAATTGTGGCTACTGGGGCATGGTGCTCACGTCGATATAGCCGGACAGGCCATCTCCATCGCCCCGCTCGGGTTCTCCCTGTTGTGGTTCCTGGCTGGTAGCGCGCTGGCGGAAGCGGCCACCCATCACTCGTTGGCCGCCGTCCCCGGCGAGGAGCGGCGCGGCATAGAAACGGCGCGGCTCGCCGCGGTGTACGCGGTTACGTATCTGGTGTTGGTGTTGGGCATTGGGGTGTTGTTGCAGGGTGCCGTGCCGTGGCGCGGTCTCATCGGGGCTGGGCTGCTGGGGCTGTTTTGCGGGGTACGGGGCGTGGGCCGGGCTTGCCGCTGGCGTCCCACGCTGTTGCCATGGTGGTTGAAGCTGCCCGCCTGGCTACGGGCGTTGCCACAGACGCTCACCGTCGGGGCGCTGACCGCTCTGGCCGGTGGCGCGCTGGTGCTGGTGGTAGCGCTGCGGGCTTCGCGAGAACGGTTCATGGAACTTCACAACGCGCTCGCGCCCGACGTCATCGGCGGAGTGTTGCTGCTCATCATCCAGTTGGCCTGGTGGCCCAACCTGGTGCTGTGGGCTACTTCATGGGTGATGGGAGCCGGGTTCGGGCTCGGTACGGGCGCGTTCGTGACGCCACTGGCCAACCAGTCCGGGATGCTGCCTGGTCTGCCGGTGTTCGCGGTAGTGCCCGAGACCGGGGCTGCGTCCCCGTGGCAGGCGCTATGGCTGCTGGTGCCGGTGGCCGCAGGCGTCTTGGCAGGGCTCACCATGCTACGGACGGTGCGGGCTGACGTGCCGGTGGGACGGCCCCTCGGAACTGGCTTGGTACGCCCGGATACGGCAGCCATCATCGGTGGCTTCGCTGGTGCCCTGGCCGGGTTGTCCGTGGTGGCGTTGGCGGCACTCTCGGGTGGCGATCTGGGCACGGTGCGGCTTATCGGTCTTGGCCCGTTACTGCTCGGGCTACTGATCTTGGCACCCACCACCATGGGGGTAGCGGGGTTGCTCGCCGCCGCCCTAGCAGGATTACGGGTGTATCGTCGCCAGCGCCCATCCGTTGAGAAAATGTCACTGAAACCGGTTCCCTCTGTCACACTAGTCGGGGTTGAGATGTTCTCTACCGCAGACAGTTAAGGAGCAAAATGCCAGCAGCGATGCCAGGCAAGGTGACCATCAAACGCGCGTTGGTAAGCGTGTACGACAAAAGCGGTTTGGAGGAATTGGGTCAGGCATTGGCAACTGCTGGGGTCGAGGTGGTTTCCACCGGGTCCACTGCCAAGGTACTGGCTGCCGCTGGAGTTCCGGTCACCCCCGTCGAGCAGTTGACTGGATTCCCAGAGTGTCTGGACGGTCGGGTGAAGACGTTGCACCCCAAAATACACGCCGGCATCCTCGCCGACACTCGTCTGGATTCGCATGTGACGCAGTTGGCCGGGCTGGACATCGCTCCGTTCGAGTTGGTGGTGTCGAACCTTTATCCGTTCACCGCTACCGTCGCCGCTGGAGCCACCGCCGATGAGTGCGTCGAGCAGATCGACATTGGTGGGCCGTCCATGGTGCGAGCCGCCGCCAAGAACCATCCCAGTGTGGCCGTCATCACGTCACCGACGCAGTACGCCGGAGTGTACGCCGCGCTGGCCGATGGCGGGTTTACGTACCAGCAGCGGCAGGCCCTGGCCGCCGTCGCCTTCGCGCACACCGCCGCGTACGACACCGCCGTCGCCACCTGGATGAGCGCCCAGCTTGCCCCCAGCGCCGATGGGTTCCCCGAGTTCGCCGGTATCGCGCTCAGTAAGGTGGGGCCGCTGCGTTACGGCGAAAACGCGCACCAAGCTGCCGCCTTGTACGCCGACCCAACCGCGCCGGCTGGCCTCACCCAGGCCACGCTGCTGCACGGTAAAGAGATGAGCTACAACAACTACACCGACGGTGATGCCGCTTACCGCGCCGTGTATGACTTCGAGCGCCCCTGCGTGGCGATCATCAAGCACGCCAACCCCTGCGGCATCGCGGTGGCCGACACTATCGCCGCGGCGCACGCCCTGGCCCACGCCTGTGACCCGGTGAGCGCCTTCGGCGGGGTGATCGCCGCCAACCGTGAGGTGAGCCTGCCGCTGGCGGAAGCCATCCGTGACATCTTCACCGAGGTCATCATCGCGCCGTCGTACGAACCGGCGGCGCTGGAGTTGCTGCATGCCAAGAAGAACCTCCGTATTCTGGTGGCACCGCCGTACACCCCCCGCGAACTGGAATTGAGACCGCTCTCCGGCGGCGCGCTACTGGCGTCCCCTGACCGTATTGATGCCCCCGGCGACGACGCGACCAACTGGCGGCTGCTGGCGGGGCCGGTTGCGAATAAGGAGACTTTGGCTGATCTCCAGTTCGCCTGGCGGGCCTGCCGTTCGGTGAAATCCAACGCCATCCTGCTGGCCAGCGGCGGCGCTTCCGTCGGGGTTGGCATGGGGCAGGTGAACCGGGTGGATTCCTGCCGTCTCGCCGTCAGCCGCGCCGGAGAACGAGCCGCTGGCGCGGTGGCCGCGTCCGACGCCTTCTTCCCGTTCGCAGACGGCCCCGCTATCCTGATCGCCGCCGGGGTGCGGGCCATCGTGGAGCCGGGCGGCTCCATCCGCGATCAAGAAACCATCGATGCCTGCGAAGCCGCTGGAGTTACGCTCTACTTCACCGGCACTCGCCACTTCTTCCACTGACACCAAAGCAAGGAGGCTAACAGGTCATGCTGCAAGAAAACTGGGTTAAGTACTACCAGCCGGGAGTCGCGCCAGAGGTCGAACTGCCGGACGGATCACTCGTCGATCTGGCAGAACGGGCGGTCAAAGAGGCGAGTGCTTTGGTGGCCACCGACTTCTTCGGCAACACCCTCACATATCGCAAACTTGGGGAGCGTATCGCCCGGGCCGCCGCAGGGCTGCACCGGCTCGGGGTACGGCGCGGTGACCGGGTGGCCATCGTGCTGCCAAACTGCCCGCAACACATCGTGGCGTTCTATGCGGTGTTACGGCTCGGTGCCGTGGTGGTGGAACACAACCCGCTTTACACCTCCCGTGAACTGCGTCACATGTTCGAGGATCACGCTGCCCGGGTGGCGATCTGCTGGGACAAAGCGGTCGAAAAGCTACAGGCGATGCCGAAGGACATTCCGCTCAACACCATCGTTTCGGTGAACATGGTCAACGCTTTCTCGGCGCTGAAGCGAATGGCGTTGAAGCTGCCGATTCCGTCGCTGATGGAGATGCGCGACAAGCTCACCGCCAAGGTGCGCGGCACCGTCCCGTGGGAGAAGCTGTTGGCCGCAGACCCGCTCGACTCGCGCTATCCCAAGCCAGCCGGTGACGACCTGGCGGCCATCCAGTACACCTCTGGCACCACCACGGTGCCCAAAGGCGCGATGCTGAAGCACTCCAGCCTGTACGCCAACGCGCTACAGGCGCAGCAGTGGCTGCATGGTATCGGCACCGGTAGCGAGGTGCTGTACGGGGTGCTGCCGCTGTTCCACGCCTTCGGCTTAACATTGGTGGCCACACTCGGCGTGCTCACCCAAAGCCGACTGGTGCTGTTCCCCACCCCCGACGTCGGTATGGTGTTGGACGCCGCCAAGCGAGTGCCGCCGACCGTGATTGGCGCGGTGCCACCCATCTTCCAGGCGGTCGCCGAGGGTGCGCAGGCGCGCAAGATCAGTCTAAAAAGTTGCAAGTACAACATCTCGGGTGCTATGAGCCTGCCGCTGGGCACCGCGGAGTTGTGGGAGTCGCTGTCTGGCTGGCCGGTTATTGAGGGGTACGGCATGACGGAGGCTGCGCCGGTGATTGCGGGTAATCCGTCGTATGAGGGTCGTAAGCTCGGCACTGTCGGGTTGCCATTTCCGTCTACCATTGTGAAGGTGGTTGATCCGGAGGACCCGGAGACTGAGGTGCCTTTAGGGCAGCCTGGCGAGCTTATTGTGCGGGGGCCGCAGGTGTTTGCCGGTTATTGGAATAATCCTGGTGAAACTGAGTATGCGTTGTTGCCTGATGGTTGGTTGCGTACTGGTGATGTGGTGGTGCAGGATGAGCAGGGTTTTCTTACTGTGGTGGATCGGGTGAAGGATATGATCCTCACCGGTGGGTTTAATGTGTCGCCTACCGAGGTGGAGGCGGTGTTGCGTGGCTATGCAGATTTTGAGGATCTCACCGTCGTTGGGCTGCCTGATGAGCGTTATGGCGAGGTTGTGGTTGCTGCTGTGGTGTTGCGTCCTGGTGGGAGGTTGGATGAGGATGCGGTGCGTGTTTGGGCCAAGGAGCGGCTTGCCGCTTATAAGGTGCCGCGTCGTTTCGTAGAGGTAGTTGAGCTTCCTAAGTCGATGCTTGGTAAGGCGTTGCGCAATAGGGTGCGTGAGATTATTGGGTAGCGGGGTTTGGTGTCTTTGTTTGTGTGGGTTATCCGTTTAGGGTGATGACCTGGTCGCTGGCTTTGGCGAGGCTTGGGTCGTGGCTGGCTGCGATGACGGTTCCGCCGTTGTTGGTGTGTTCGCGTAGTAGTCGGTTTGTCAACGGCCTTGTGTAGTGGGGCGATGGTTCCATTTGTTCATGCGATCAGTGCGGTGAACCTATCCAGTACTGCCAGTAGTTCGGGCGGTAGGTAGCTGCGGCCTTTGGTGGCGAGCGGCTCCGGGATGCCATATGCGGCTTCGGCGACGGCCCCGGTGATGGCGGCTTCGGTGTCGGTGTCGCCGCCCAGCGAGACGGCCAGTCGAATGGCGCTCTCGTAATCGTGCGACTCAAAGTATGCGATGAGCGCGGGTGGCACGCTGAGTTGGCAACTCTCCTGGTGATAGTGCGTGGGGCGGATTTCGTCACAGGTGCGGTTGAGGTCGTAGCCGAAGCGTTCGGTGAGGTACGTCCGGTGGCGCGTCTTGGCTTCGGGTGACGCACCCTCGGTGCGGGCCAGGAACATAGCCGCGGCGGTGGCCTGTGCGCCCTTGATGCCTTCGGGGTGGTTATGGGTGATGCGGGCGCTGATCTCGGCCCAATGCTCGGTGGTCTCCAGCGAATCGAACAGCCAGCCGACGGACGAGACCCGCATCGCGGAGCCGTTGCCGAAGCTGCCGTACGGTTGCGGGTCGGACGAGAGCAACCACCAGGCGAACCGCCCTCCGAAGCCGCCCTTTGGCAACGGGTAGCGCGCCGCGACCGCGCGCAGCGTAGTCACCAGCAATTCGTCGGCGCGGGTTTCGTCACCGGCGGCGTCCATGAGCGCCTGCCCGACCGCCAGAGTCATCAGCGTGTCGTCGGTAAAGTTCGCCCCGGTGTCGAACAGCGGGAAGTCGGTGGTTTTGCCGCCCCGGTCGAACTCGTACGGACTCCCTACGATGTCCCCAATGATTGCTCCCAGCACATTTGTCAGTATATTGATATTGCGTCGTCAGCGCGGAGGGTCGAAGGCGACTGCCGGGAAGCGCCGCCGGAGCCCCGGCACCAAATACAAAAAACCGACAGTTTCACATTTTGGGGGCCGACAGCGAGAACTCCGCTCTGCTCTGGCGAGCAGGGCCGGTAGAATCCGGGGGGTGAGCGCGACCAGAATCAATGGCCTGGCAGTGGCCGCTGCGGTGAAGGCCGAGCTGGCTGTACGGGTGACGGCGCTTCGGGAGCGCGGCATCGTTCCTGGTTTGGGCACCATTTTGGTGGGTGGCGATCCGGGCAGCAAACTCTATGTGGCTGGCAAACACCGCGACTGCGCCGAGGTGGGGTTGGCGTCTATTCAGGTCGAGTTGCCGGAAAGCGCGACCCAGGCCGAGGTGGCGGCGGCAATCCGCGCTCTCAACACCGACCCAGCCTGTACCGGGTTTATCGTGCAACTGCCGTTGCCACGGCACATCGACGAACACGCCATGCTCGAACTGATCGATCCTGGCAAAGACGCGGACGGTCTCACGCCCACGAACTTAGGGCGCATGATGCTGGGCAAAGCCGAGATGCTGCCATGTACGCCGCGCGGCATCATCCACCTGTTGCGGCACTATGCGGTGCCGCTCGACGGTGCCGAGATCACCGTGGTGGGGCGGGGCATCACCGTGGGTCGCCCCATCGGCGTATTGCTCACCCAGCGTGGGGTCAACGCCACCGTCACCCTCACCCACACCGGCACCCGCGACCTCGCCGCCCATGTCCGCCGCGCCGACATCGTGATTGCCGCCGCCGGGGTGGCGGGCATCATCACCGCCGCGATGATACGGCCAGGGGCGGTATGCGTAGACGTGGGCGTCAGCCGTATCGACGGCAAGGTGCGGGGCGACCTAGCGGCGGACGTATGGGATGTGGCGGGTTATGTCACGCCAAACCCCGGCGGTGTCGGCCCGATGACCCGGGCCATGCTGCTCGCCAATGTGGTGGATCGCGCTGAGAGGCTGCTCGGATGAGTCACATGCAAGAGGCCGGTGCCGAGGATGTCGTGGCGGCGTTACCAGAAGAGACAGAGCCCGCAGACCATGGGGCAGACTATAAAGCGCGGCACGCCATGGAACCTCTCGATCTGGTGGAGGCATCCGAGATCGAGGCGGCCCCATGGTCGATTCGCCGTCGGATGGAGGCACTGCTTTGGCGATGGCCGGCGGCGCTGGGTCGGCAATGGCCGCTATTGCTGGTGTGGTTGGCCATAGCAGCCGGGTTGGTGCTCGTCTACCTACAGCACTGGCGGCGCGGCTTGTTCGTAATCGGCGGTGCTTTCGGCTTGGCCGCGCTGTTCCGGTTGGTGTTGCCGGAGGGGCGCGCCGGGTTGCTGGTGGTGCGCAGCCGCATCTTCGACGTGGCCATCACCGGGCTTGCCGGAGCCGCCGTCATGGGGTTGGCGCTGATCGTTCCGCCCCGGTAGGCCACTATTTCCGGAAAACGGTCTCAGTTGGGGCGATCTTAGTGATGTCGCCGAGTTACTCGGATGACAATTAGCTCCACCTGCCACACTTCAGCGACGCCGCGGGGCGCGTCCAAGATCGCGCGGGCGGTGTGCGACGCCATCCATCCCAGCGACTAAAGTTGGCCTTCGTACATCGCCCTGCTTGGCCCAACCGAAAGGCGTGAGAATCCCATGAGCATCTTCGCATCCATCGAACAGGCCCCCACCGATCCAATCCTCGGCATCAGCGACGCCTACCGGGCCGACCCGAGCCCCGACAAAGTAAATCTCGGCATTGGCGTCTATCAGGACGAGTCGGGCAAGCTGCCGTTGCTGGCGGCGGTACGTGAAGCGGTGGCGCGCATCGCCGCCGACCCCAAACCGTTGGGCTATCAACCCATGGATGGGCTGCCGGGGTTCGCCGCCGCCACTCAAGAACTGGTGTTCGGCAAGGGGTCTGCCGCCGTGGCGTCCGGGCGCATCGTCACGGTGCAAACGTTGGCCGGTACCGGTGCCCTTAAGCTGGGAGCCGACTTCCTTAACCGTTTCTCGCCGGGAGCCGACATCCTGTTTTCCGAGCCCACCTGGGATAACCATGCGGCGGTGTTCGGCGGCGCGGGGCTCACCATCCGCGCGTATCGTTACTATGATCGCGCCACCGGCGGAGTGGATTTCGCCGGCATGTGCGCAGACATCGCAGACGCCAAGCCGGGCAGTATCGTGCTGCTACATGCCTGCTGCCACAACCCGTCGGGCTGCGACTTGGATGATTCCCAATGGGCCGAAGTGGTCAAACTCATTGGCGAGAAAGGGCTGATCCCCTTCTTTGACATGGCCTACCAGGGTTTTGCCGTCGGGGCTGAGGCCGACGCGGTGGGGGTACGGCTGGCTGCCGAATCCGGGATCACATTCTTGGTCGCCAACTCCTACTCCAAGACGTTCGGCCTCTACGGTGAGCGTATCGGCGGCCTCTCCATCGGCTGTGCCGACGCCGCCGAGGCCAAGCGGGTGCTTTCGCGGGTAAAGCTCTGTATCCGCGCCAACTACTCCAACCCGCCGACCCAGGGCGCGACCATCGTCACTACCATCCTGGGTGATTCGGAACTGAGAGCTTCGTGGGAGGCGGAGGTGGCCTCGTACCGCGACCGCATCCGCGACATGCGCGGCCTACTAGCCGAGGGATTGCGGGCCAACGGAGTGGCCGAGACGGGCTTCGTAACCAAACAGCGCGGCATGTTCACCTTCACCGGGTTGAGCCCGGAGCAGATGCAAACCCTACGAGGCGAATACCACATCTACGGTGTTGACAATGGCCGTATCTGCTGCGCAGCCCTGAATACCCGCAATGTCGAATACGTGGCAGTCTCGCTTGCCAAGCTGTTGAAGTAGCCGACGGCTGGGCTCGCCAGGTCAAGTGCCAATCGAGGTGGTGTATTCGCCGGTTGGCTCTGTCTCGGTCGGTGCGATGAGCGCGGCGGTTTCAACGCGCATCGCCTTCCAGGCCAGCGCCGCCACCGCCCAGGCGGCGAACGCGAGCAGTACCATCGACGGCAGATAAAACATCAGGTAGGCCGCCCACCCCTTTCCGGCGACGATCCAGCCGACGAGCGGGATGTCCCACAACTCGTACGGCCCCATATAAAAGGCATTGAGGATTCCATCGGTTTCGTGGGTGGCGAAGTACGGGTGCGTAGCGATGTTGATGATTACCGCGCTCACGCAGCACGCGGCGAACACCGCGGTGCCCTGCGCGAAGCGTCGCCAGGTGGGGGCCACCCGATGACACATCAGCAGGTATCCGGCGGCTGTCACCAGTAGCGCGTGGTGGAAGGGGCTTTGGAAAAGCACATAGGCGTAATAGGTGCTGAAGATAGCCGTCGGATAGACGATGGCGGACATGCCGAAGTAAAGCGCGTAGAACACCATGAACGCTTCGAAGGCGCTCTTGACTTTGCCGGGGCGTAGTAGCCCGGTTACGAGCATGGCGAACATGCCGACGCTGCACGGTTGCAGCGGAAAGACGAACCACCAGTAGTCGTCCTCAAGCTCCGAGGTGAGGTAGAGCAGTTGCTTTCCGATCTCGAACAGCAACTGCGTCACGGCGATGGCAACCAGCACCTGATCCTGCCGTCTGCGCGGTAGGGCGCGTAACTGCCACGCGCCGCGTAGCAGCAGCACCACGAGCACCACCCATGCCAGGTGGTACCAGCCAAAGGCGGTTGGTTGCTCGGC
>JAIRRM010000081.1 GCA_031255975.1 Propionibacteriaceae bacterium
CCGTTCCTTATCGGCGGCGAACCAGCCGCGTAGATCCGGGGTAAACCCGTCGGCCAGTGCGGCGAGGGTGTTCCAGGCAGGGGTCAACGTGGCGTCAATCGGGGAATCCATGCCTGCAAGCCTAGTCAGTCAGGGCACCGCGCGGGCCCGACGCGCTCAGGTCAGGCCACCGAGGAACAGCGCGGGGTCGAAGTACTCGTTGAGACTGGTTCTGCCAACCCAATGCACATGGCAGCCGGTGGATTTGCCGGTGTTGCCAACCAGGCCGATCAGCTCCCCTTCTTCCACCCATTGACCAGGCACCACGACTATGGAGTTCTCAAACATGTGGCCGTAACCGGTGATGATGCCGCCGTGGTCAATCTCGACGTACTCACCCAGACCACTGAAGTTATAGCCCGCAACCGTGACCACTCCAGCGGCCGAGGCGGTGACTGGAGCCGTACACTCCAGGGCAAGATCCATGCCGAGATGGAAAGATATGCCGCCGTAAACCGGGTCGATGCGATAACCGTACGGGCTGGACACCGAGGATCCCTTTACCGGCGGCAAGAAAACCCCTCTGCGAATACCCAGCCGCTCCATCTCAGCCAAGGCTTCGGCGTTGGTCGTCGCACCGGCTTCATTGCGCAGCCGGGTGGCCTCCAACTCAGCGGCGACACGCTTGGCCTCAGCGATGCGTTCGGCTTCAATGGCGTCCAGATTGGCCTGTACCGCCATGGCGTCGGCGGTGGTCTCGTTGGAGTTGGTAATGACGGAGGTGATGCCTAAGGAGATCAGCAGTTCGGTGTTACGCGGGTCATATTTGACGGTGGTGTTGCGTACCGGCCCCATCGCGGTGGCGGCGTCTTCGGGCATCTCGCGCACGGGCATGGCACCAACCAGTGTGGTTTGCGGGACGTTGTCACCTGCGGCAGCGCCGGCGATGGCGAAGGCACCCAACCCCACTGCTGCGACGACGGTCGCGACAATACGACGTGAAGACCAGTTGCGCTTAGCGCCGCTTGCCACCACCGAACGATGTTTCGTCTGCACCACCGTGGTGGTGTGCTCGCTGGTCATCGCCCTGGCGGCGCGGGCGTTGCTGCCTACGGGTGCGTCATCACTGTCGAAGACGTGACGCGATGCGACGTCGAGCGCGACACCCTGTGACTGGGACGAGTCGGACACCGAAATAGACGTATCACCATCGGTTGTCGACGCGGCGCGCCTAGCCCCAACCCTTGTCGCAGGCGAACCAGCGCCCTCGCCAAGTGATCGCGAAACGTACACAGCTTTCCCCTCAATGAAGCCACAGCGCTACCGGACAGTCGGTTATGCGCATACCCGCACCCGACCACCACATGCTATGGCGTCCCTCTCAGGAAAGAGTACCCGGTTTCACAATGCGAAACAAGCCCAGCCTGAGAAAACCTTAAGGGTTATTATCCGCGTTGCGTCACGGCGAACAAGCCGCGTCGAACCGAGGCCATCCGAGCGGAAAACGCCAAAGCCGCCTTGGATCGGGTGAAGGCTGAAGCGACCCCATCGCACTCGCTTGTAGCTCAGATAATGCCCTGCGACGACGCTCATCATTCGGCCACACCGGTGCCGAGAAACGACGCCGTCACCTACCTGACGTCATTACTTGCCTTCAGAATCTTGCTTCTGCTTCGGCACGAAGGCTCCGCGCTGGTACGCCTGCGGGTACGGCATGTCTTCGGGCTGCTTGTCCAGCTTGTAGCCCGCCCACAAGGGCCAGTACGGACGGCGCAATGCCGCGCGACCGATGGCGAGGGCATCCAGATTGCCTTCGCCCATGATGCGGGCCGCCTGCTTCGGGCTGGTGATGAGCCCTACCGCAATCACCGGCATACCGGAACGCCCCACATGTCGGGCCAGCCACACCTGATAGCCAGGCTGGGTGTCAATCTGCGCCGGGACATTGCCGCCGGAACTGACGTCCATCATGTCTACGCCGTGCTCCTTGAGGAGGGTGGCGAGTTGCACGCTTTCCCGCACGCTCCAACCATCGTCCAGCCACTCGGTAGCGGAGATACGCACCATCAGCGGCATGGTGTCGGGAAGCACCGCGCGTACCGCGTCCACCACTTCGATGAGGAAACGGCTACGGCCATCGAAATCGCCGCCGTACTCGTCGGTGCGCTGATTGGTGAGCGGGCTCAGGAACTCGAAAAGCAGGTAGCCGTGCGCGGCGTGTAGTTCCACGGCATCGAACCCGGCGGCGACAGCGCGTTTCGCGGCATCGGCGAATGCCTTGGTGACGGATGCGATGTCGTCTTTGGTCATCTCCCGCGGGGTGTCGTAACCGGGAAACGCGATGGCGCTGGGGGCCATCGTCTTCCAGCCGCCCTCGGATTCGGGCACCGTCGCCGCCTTGTCGGCGGAACTGCCCTTGCGCCCGGCGTGGTTCAACTGCACACTGATGGCCGCGCCATATTCATGTACGAAATCGACGACACGCTTCCAGGCGTCGCGTTGGGTGTCGTTCCAGAGGCCGCAGTCGTACGGGGTGATGCGGCCATCGGGGGTGACACCGGTGGCTTCCGCCGTAATCAGCCCAAAACCACCCACAGCGCGGGAACCGTAATGCACCAGATGCCAGTCATTTGGCACTCCGTCCTGATCCTTGCAGGAGTACGTACACATTGGGGGCAGAAACATGCGGTTGCGGATGGTGAGTCCGCGCAGCGTGAGTGGATCGAACAGAGTTGCCATGAGATACAGGCTAGCCGAAACAGCGCTCACGTTTTTGTAACTTCTCGGATTCGCAACGCCCCGCATCCGCGCGGTAGGCTACCCCGCGGAGGCGTCGCCTAGTTGGTCTATGGCGCTCGCTTGGAAAGCGGGTTGGGTGCAAGCCCTCGCGGGTTCGAATCCCGCCGCCTCCGCAAGGGTTTGGGGGGCCGTGCAAAGCACGGCCCCCCAAACCTTTCTTGCGCCGTCGCGGCGGCGGGATTCGAAAGAACGGTGCCCGTAGGGTGACGTTCCGAGCCATCATGAGGAAGCCCGGTGGGCTTCCGATTGAGGCCCCCTCGAATCCCGCCAGCGGCAGACTGACGTGATGTTTCTGCTGGGGGTTACTGAGATTCCGGCTCGGGGCCGGAATGACGGGCATTGTCGTGGGGGATGCTCTACCGAGGTTACTGAGATTCCGGCTCGGGGGCCGGAATGACGAACTATGGGGACGGAATGACGGGTGTTGCCACGGGGGATGCTCCACCAAAGCTCCTGAGATTCCGGCTCGGGGGCCGGAATGACGAACGACGGGGGCGGAATGACGGACGGTGGAGGCCCTTCGAATACCGCCACCCGTATATCACTCCTGCGGCGGAGCGACTGCCGCGTCTTTCTTGGCGTACCTTTCCATATCCTCGAACATCTTTGTGGCACGCGACAGACCGAGCGGGGTGATGTTGATGGTCACTTTGTCGCCGCCAGCGGTTGACCATAGGAACAACGTCTGCGAGTCGGTGGAGCCGTCGCTGGCCTGCGGGCTGTAATCGATGTAGTAGTCGGGCAGGTTGAACTCCTGCCGCAAGTCACCACCCTGGTAGTAGCGAAATACCGGGCCGTCCAGCTCAAAGCGGATTTTCTCACTCATCAACGTACTCCAGACGGCGAACGCCAACAGGGCACCGGCTACCGCGATCGGCACCCATTCCGGGAAGTCCCACGGACCGAGGTTGATAACTCTGGCGATACTTATACCGCTGGTGCGCAGCCAATGCAGAACGACACCGGCGAACGCCGCCCCCACAATGCCCCACAACAAGCTGGTCACAGCGGAATGCCACGGACGTTTGTATATCTTCATGCTGCTTCTCCTGTACTAAATCACAGGCAGCATCCACTGCCCGTTTTAGAGCCACAAGCTTAGGGTCACTGTCAGGGAGAACTGTCGCAGAATTGATTACATGAGACAATAGACCCAGTTTCGACGGGCTCATCTCGGGCTGGTTCTGACTGGCCCAACCACCAAAACACTGCTGACCACCTCGGCCAAGGGCGCAGCAAGTTGAGACGATACGACGCTACGTCGCTAGACTGTTGGATAAGGCTGCTCGCGCGGCGTTATCTCGCCCAACTCCCCCAGGGCCGAAAGGCAGCAAGGGTAAGTGAGCTCTGTCGGGTGCGCGGGCAGCCCCCTTTTGTCTTTCCTCATCTCCAGCGGTGAAATGGCAGTTGCGGCGTCGCAGGTGGAAAAGTCACCGCACCGAACACCGATCCCGGTGCAGCGGCGCGATTTACCGGCGTGCCCCGACTGGCCGTTAGACTTCCTGCTGACAAGCGTAGAGAGAAGGCATGACGTGGCGAGCAAACTGAAGGAGCCGGAACCGAACGAGTTGTGGCCTGAAATACTGGGCCACGGGCCGAAGTTGGCCTACGACGACGGCGTGCTGTCGGTGCGCCTCAGTTCCAACGAGAACCACTACACCATCGGGCAAGGTGAGGGTGAGGCGGCGCTGTTCGTCACCTACACCACGCAGATCACTGCCGACTCCCGCGACGGTCTCACCATGGCCGGGCGCCATGTCACCGGCTGGATGCTGCTCGACGCAAACGGGCAGCTACTGGCCCGGCTCGCCAGCGACGACGAAGTGGTGTACCAGCGCAGCAAGATGGACGCGTTCGCCGCGCTGGCCGGGGTAAAAATCAAGGACTGGGGCGAAGTCCCCGTCAGCCGCATCGACAAATTGATGGTGCCGACGGACGGCAAGGGTGCCACCCGACAGCGCATCAGCCGCCGCGAATGGGTCATCGCCGCCGCCGTGGCGGGCGGCATCCTTTTCTCGTGGCCATTCACCAGCCACATCACCTTCAGCAGCGAACGACAGCGGGCGTTCATCATCCTGCTGCTCGGCGTCGGTGGGTTCCTGTTCGCCGGTATCGGGCTAGGGATTGGCAAATTGGCGGCGAAACTCCCGGCGCTGCCGGTGCGCGTGATATGTGGAGTGCTGACCGTCGGGTTTGCCGCAGCGTCGCTGTACGTCCAGTTCGCCAACCTCGCCGTCTGGAAGCTCACTCCGAACCAAACCGGTGCCGCCCTACTGGGGCTCGCCGCTGAGTCCGCCGCCGCCGCTCTTTGGGCGGGAATCCAGCGCGCCGGTATCGAACCGGCGAAACGCCAGTCGAAGCTTGATCTGCGGTAACCGCGTACGGACTACGCGCTACCCCAACAGCGCAAACCTCAAGGTGTCGAGCCCGACACTGCCGATACGAAGCGCCCTCATGTGGAAGTCCTTCAGGTCGAAGGCGGCACCCTCGCGCTGCCTCACAGCCTCACGCAGTTCGAGCCACACTTTCTGACCGATCTTGTACGACGGTGCCTGGCCGGGCCAACCGAAGTAGCGGTTCACCTCGAAAAGCGCCTGGCCCTCGGCCATGTAGCAGTGGTTCTTGTAGAAGGCGAGCGCCTTCTCGAACGTCCACTCGCCGCCGCCAACCTCAGCCGGAGCCTCGAAGCCGCAGTGAACGCCGATGTCGATAACCACCCGGGCCGCCCGCATCGCCTGGGAGTCCAGCATCCCGAGACGGCTGCCCGGATCTTCCAAAAAGCCCAGTTCGTTCATCAACTGTTCGGCGTACAGCGCCCAGCCCTCGCCGTGACCGGATACCCAGGAGCCAAAGCGGCGGTACGAGTTCAACGTGTCTTTGTGGTAGACGGCGGTGGCGATCTGCAGGTGATGACCGGGCACACCCTCGTGATACACGGTGGTCAACTCCGCCCAGGTGCCGAAACTCTTGGCGTCCGGCGTCACCGACCACCACATCTGTCCCGGACGGCTGAAATCGTCGCTGGGGCTGGTGTACCAGATACCGCCATCGGTGGTGGGGGCGATGCGGGGCCGTAATGTCTGCAACGGCTCCGGGATGTCGAAATGTGTGCCGGTGAGCGTCTCCATCGCCTCATCGATACGGGCCTGCATCCACACCAATAGATTGTCGGTGCCGACGATCTGATACTTCGGATCGGCGTCCAACGCCTCTTTGGTCTCGCGTACGCTCAGGCCGGGCCGCAAGATGGCGGCCGTCTCGCGCTGCGCCTCGTCTAAGCGGGCCACCTCTTGCTTGCCCCACTCGTACATCTCGCGCATGTTGACGGCGCTGCCGATGAAGTCGCGTGATTTCAGCGCGTACAGTTCTTCGCCCACGCCGTCAATTGGGGTGGCGAGGGGCAAGATTTCATCGGTGAGGCGCCGTACGGCCTTGCGATATGCCTCCTTGGCGTACGTGACGCCGGTGGCCAGCTTGTCCTGATAATCCGCGCCGAGTTTGGGGGCCACGGAATCGGCGAGCGTGTCGAAGAACGCGCCGGGCTGCGTCCAGCCGGTTGCCTGTTCGATGAGCAGTTTCACCTGACGTATCGACGGCTTGTGCCCCCATTCAATACCCGCCAACTGCCGCACAAACCACTGCTCCACGGCCTCGGGCAGCGCGTGGAGGCGGCGCACGATGGTTTCGCACTGCGCGGCGGTGTCGGTCGGCATCACCTCGTAGACGGAGCGGATCTCTGCCAAACCGGACGAGATGCCGTTGATCTCCACCAGATTGTTGTGGGTCTCGTGCGTCTCAATGGCCAGTCCGATGCGCTCGTTCATGGCGGAGACGGTCACCGCATCCACATCATCTACCGGGGTGAGCGTGGCCAGTTCGGCCAGCAGTTTCTTGTCGCGCTGATACGTACGCTCCGCCTCCGCTGGAGTGAAGTCGTCGTACTCGTCTTGGCGTTCGTCACGGCCCAGCGTCGTCAACGCCAGTGGTGATGCCTGTACGGTCTCCTCGAAGTATTTCTCGGCGAGGGCGTCAATCGCCGTGGGTTCGCGTCTGCTCATGTAGGCACTCTACGGGATTCATACCAGCAGTTTGCTCAGTAACCGCCTCTCAGAATCGCCCCGGGCGATCAGGTGGCGTCCAATCGCGTATCACTTGGTGATCGCCACGCGGAGCCGGGCGAGGCCGGCTTGCCATCCTGCGACAGCCCGGACGACATCGGGCCGGGATTCTATAGCGGCTATGACTCGGCTGATGCGTCTTCGTTCCGTGTTGGTGAGCCCATCGCCCACACGGTCGGCTGGACGGACCAGCGTGGCCAGAATGGCCACATCTGCCAGATGGCGTTCCCGCAGCGAGTCGGGAGTGTGGTAGGCGGCCGCTTTTAGGGCTATAGCTCCTTGCAGCGTGGGCCTACGTATCACGCCCGCTGCTTCTCCTACTCTCATCAACAGCGGCTCGGCCCGATCCAACGCGGCCTGTCCGCCGGGAATCTGCACCGTAGTGCCACCGGACACACCCTGCCTCGCAGCGGCCCTTGGGCCGACATGCCGGGGTATCAGCACATCAATGCTCGCATCACCGCGAACCCAGCGATGCTGATGCTCCTCCGCGCTGGTTCCCGCGGCTCGGAACCCCAACCGATACAAGGCTTCCGTAAACGACGCCAACGCTGTCGGTTCAGCCCTCACGTCGAGCACCGCATCTCCGTCATTGGTCACCCGAACCGGAACCACACCGCGCTCCCAGCAATGCAACTGGACTAGCTGCCCACCGACAACGCACCAGCCATCTGGTTTTATCTTTGCTACTTCAATAAGTCCGCGCCAAGCGGCCTCTTGCCTGATGCCCATCCATCTAGCCACCACCGTTTTCATAGCAGCCCCCGCAGCAGTGCTACGACCTGCCCTCGCTCCCTAGGGCCACCATGCTCGGCCAAATCCGCAAGCACCACACCCACCGGCACCGGAAGCGACAATGATGCGTCGCTGACGTGGAGAAACACATTGGGTTGCCCAGCCCGGAGCAACAGATAGTCCCGTACCACCTCAGGAACGGCATCAGAGGCGATATACGCCTCCACTTCACTCAAAGACGACAAACCGCTACGTTCATCGCTGACCCCAGACAAAATCACACGCGGATCGGAACGCAGCGCTGGCAGCACGTCCGAGGTTGCGTTGAACACAATTCGCGCGGCGCGTTTCGGCAACCAAGCCGCCAACAATGCCGCCGGGTTCTCGCACGCGGCCAACCTCACAAGATACCGGCGAATACGGGTCATTTCCGCTGCGGCAAGTCCTTCAACCCTCGCACCAGAGAGCGCGTGAACAAACGCCCACGCCATACGCTGCGACATGGGACGACACACAGCACCGGCAATACCGGCGTCCGCGTCAGCCACAACGAATCGACCACCCACTCGGTAAGCAGGGATACGGCCAGCGTGGATCAGTTGCCGCACCCGACGAGCACTCACACCCCGTCGCTCCGCGACATCCACAACCGACAGCATAAACACAACTATACCCAATACGGAATAGAAGTGTAGACATGTGGGTAGGTTCCCGCGTACCGAATCTGGCTCCCGTAAACGTTTCTCACCGACGGGTATTCACCAAAGACCAGAATCCCCTTTACGAATCGCCACGCTAGCAGTAACCCTCGATACCGCGCGTGAAGGCGTAGATGGCGGGAGCTAGTTCGTTCAGGGCGGCTTTGGCGGTGTCGAGCGTACCGTCGATGGCGACCACCTGGATGCTGACGGCGTACGGCACCCCACCGTACGGCGAGACGATGCCGACCTGACGCACACTGGTGGCACCGCCCAACTCGATCCCATGACCGCTCCGGACGGACGCGCCCGGCAACAGCGCTAGGCCGTAGCTGAAATCCCGATGCAGTAGCGACATGTGGCGTAGCGCGCGTTGCCCTTCTGTGGTGCAGTACATACCCCCGGCGAACATCGCCTGGTCAGCCAGCGCCCACCGGGTCTGGGCGTACGGCGAATAGCCCGGGTCGCTGGAGACGACGGGAATCACCGTGTCGTGGTCGCCGTAGCTTGCCAGCACCGCCATGGTTTTGGCGGCGGCTTCGTCGGGAACGCCGAGGAACTGCCACAGCGCCATGTCACCGGCGGAGGACGATTCATGCAGCGCCCTGCGTAGCAGATAATCCGGGTCTTCCGGTTGTTTCGGTTCCAGCAGCACCGCCACTGCGGTGGCGATGTCCGCCGTCTCCCATGCCAAACCGGTGGCCAACGTCCCGGCGTACCAGGGGTACATGACGGCCCGTCCCGGTAACGAGATGGGGGCAATGGCCACACCGAGACTCACCAGGTATTTGTTCTCCAAGAAGGCGATGGTCTGAGCCAATTCGGGTTGATCGGGAGGAGCCACTTGGATCACGTCTGGGCCGTGAGTGGCGGTCGAGCCTGACGACGTCGAGATCACCGGCGGCGCGGGACGACCATTATTCGGCTGTGACGCCGCGTATACGATGAGCGCGACCATCGCCAGCAACAGCGCGGCCACCAGAATGTACAGTCGCACCACGCCGAGTCGCGCGAAAAATCCCTGCGGCTCGCGCGAGCGAGACGACGGCTGTTTCGCCTTGCTCATACCACCTCCTCGGCCTGCTGTTCGCGTCCAGCCTGCACCGCCACCACCACATCGCGCAAGATCGCCTGATCCACCCGATGCGCCAACCGCTCCCAGGCACCCCCGGTCATCGGCTCCAGCCCAGCGGCCCGGCATCCATCCAACAACTGCTCCCGGGGCTGGGTGAAGGTGTTGTACGCGATGCCCAACGCGCCTCCCGGTTTGAGTTGACTGGCCCACACCGGAATGGCTTCGGCGAGTAGTTTCTCGGGCGAGCGGGTACGGGGCACCGGCGCGGGCCGTCGGCCCGCCGCGCCACTACCGCCGACGTCATTTCGCGCCCCGTGGCTGACACCGTACGGGGCGTCGGTGACGATGCAATCGAAACGGCGTTTGCCGTACAGCTTGGCGGAGTCACGGGTATCACCGGTGAATACGCTCAGTTTCAGGTTCGGAGCATCTTTGAGCGTGGCGTCGAAACGCCGTCCGAGCGCGCGTCCATCACGACGTACCGGGGTGATCGCGGCGGTGTGTTTGAACCGCTTGGTGCGCAGATAGGTTTTCAGATACGCGGCCATCGCTTCAAACGCCTTGTCGTCAACCTCCACTCCAGCCGCGTCCAGCCCGTACAACCACGCCGTCGTCAACGTGGTGCCCCGTCCGGCCAGCGGATCGAGCACCTCGGGGCGAGCAGCGCCGGTTCGACACGCCGCCAGGGTGACGTTCAACAGTAGCCGGGTGAACTGCTCGTTGGTCTTGCCGTGGTATTTGGGGATGCTCACCAGGTCGTCGTCCATCACGAAAGCGGGAGGTAGCGCGATGGGGTGAAGCGCCTCCTTAACGTCTTGACCCCGCTCATTTTTCCCCGCTTCGGCGGTGGCGGCGCTGCCAACTGGGGGCCGTGGTTCGCAAAACGCGGCCTCAAGCGACGGGGTGAGGGCGCTAGGGGCGGCGGGGAGACGCGCGAACAGCGCCAGCGCCGCAGATTGCTTGGCCACGATGGCCAATTCGTCCGACCCCAGGGTAGCGGCGCTGAAGCCCACATAGCTGACCCCGGCGACCTCGGTCGGGCAGATGGCCTCAAAGCCGCCGGTTAACTCCAGTTCTGCGGCTGCCAACACCGGGGTGGCCTGGGCGTACACCCGATTGGCGGCGGGAGCCAGCAGCAACAGGTAATCGGTCATCGGTGCGCGGGTGAGGGCGTGCGAGTGCCAGTTCAGCGCAGCGGGTCGGTGACGTAGTTGGCCGGGGGTTCGTCGCCGACGGACATCTGCCGTGCCGGGGTAGTCGCGGCCAACGGAGCCATCTCCGGGCGCAACCCGGCCGTGGCATCCACTCCACCAGCGGTGGCGGCGTTGGTGACGGCGAGCACCGACTCACGTACCTGTACCAATGCCTCCCGTGGCCCCTTGACCTTGCGGAACTGCTTGCTGCCGAGTACGGCGAACATCACCGTGACCACCAGCCCCAACAGCGCCATGGTGCCGAAACCGAAGATGAGTCCAGCGGGATAACTGATGTCGAAGATGCGGGTGTACAGGTAGGCGAAAAGCAGAGCCAGCGTGAGCAGGACGAACCGTAGCGCTGACAACCCCACCGTGACGGTGGCCCCGAACAGCCCAGTGCCCGCGGCCCCAGCCTTGATGGACGGTTTGAGTTCGGCAGCGGCAAGATCTTTCACGCCAGCAAACACCGCCGGGCCATCGGTCATTATGGCGGTGATGTTCTCAGCTACGTGTGCCATGCGGCCTCCTCCGAACTCTGCCTACTCTGACAAGCCTAGTTGATTCCGGTGGCCGTACCGGTTTAGCTTGCTAAAACCATACGGCGACCGGTTTATTGCCTCAGCGCCGCCACGGGCGCGAAGCGGTAGTGCGATCACAACGAATCACAGCGAGATGATGAGACCGTCATTCGCGAGCCGTACCGGGCGCGTGAACTCGGTGTGATCCACCCCGGCACGCCAGCAACGCAGGTAATACGGCAGTCGCAGTTCACCACCGCTGGACGCGGAATCGTAGATGCCACCTGCCGCGTCGAGCAAACTGGCGCGTTCGGCGGTGCTCAGCGTATCGACCTCGGGCTGGTGCGCGACCATCGTCACCAACTGCGACCGGCTGACGGAAACCCACACCCGGAAATCCTTGTTTGCGGCGTCCGGGAAGTACTTCGACGTGGTGAGCGGCTGGTGCTGTGCGGAATCGTCAGCGGGCATGGCGGCTGGATTGATCTCGCGCATCATGGCGACAAGCCGCTTCACCCAGGGCAGCGAGTCGTCACGGATGAAATAGCAGGCGGCGACATGGCCCCCTGGGCGCAGTACCCGAGCCAGTTCCGGCATTGCCAAACCGGGAGCGAAACGATGCAGTGACTGGTACGCGATGATCGTCCCAATACCGTGCGTGGCGAACGGCAGAGCTTCAGCGCGGGCGACGACGGTACGTATCTCCGATACCCCGGCGAAACGGGCGGTTTCGTCACGCTCGCGTAACGCCACCACCACGTCAAATCCGGCGGCGGCCAGCAACCGGGGCACTTTGGGCGCGGTGGCCAATGTCAATACTGGAGCAGTACGGCTCGCCCCCTCGGTGAGCCATTCGATAGCGGCGAGCGGGAACTCCGGGCGACCGGTTGCCATGGTCATACCTTATGTCCTACGGCGCTCCGGTGGCTGAGTGACGCTCCGAAAGTTATCCACAGGGACGGCTTTCGGGAAATACTTATCCACAATTTCGGATTCACTGGCCGGTTTGGGCCACCGCGCACTAGAGACAGGATGTGAGAGAAGCGGTTCTTGTCAGCGGTGACGCGACCCTTGTCGAGTTGGCGGAAGCTTCGGCGGCCGCCGCCGGGTGCGCGTTGCGGGTGGTGTCGGACGTATCGCAGTTGACGGTGACGGCACTGCGCGATGGGGCGGTGTTGATTGGTGCCGACCGGGCAGCGGCGGCAGCTGGGGTGGCGTTGCCCGCCGAGGTGGAGTTACGGCTGGTGGGCACCGAACCGGAGGCGCTGCTGGCGTGGTCGATGCCATTGGGCGCACCCACGGTGTTGCTGCCCCAGCAACAGGGCTTTTTGACGGCGTTACTGGCGGACGAGACCACCGCCGGTCATCAGGCCAAACTGCTACGGGTGTATGGCGGCAGCGGCGGTGTGGGAGCTACCACGTTGGCCGCGGGGCTGGCGGTGCGCGCCGCGAAGCGCGGCACGAAGGTGGCGCTGGTGGAAGCCGATGTCGGCGGCGGTATCGACCTGCTATTTGCGGCGGAGACCGAACCAGGGTGGCGCTGGAGCGAGTTGGCCAGCGCCCGGGGCCATATCGGTGATCTCACCGGGCGGCTGCCACGAGTGGTGGGCGTTGATCTGGTGTCTGTCGCCGGGTTGGGCTCGCCGGGTGACGCCACGGTGCCCAATGATGTCACGGTGCCCGCTGACGCGCTACGGGCCGTGGTGGCATCACTGCGCCGTAGTCACGATCTGGTGGTGATAGATCAAGGTCGGCGTGAACTGAGCGAGGGGCAGCCGGTTGTGGTTGTCGCCGGGGAGTTACGTGGGGTGGCGGCGGCGCGAGCCCGGCTGCAAGGGGCTGGTATCGGTGGCGGTATGGGTGAGGCGGGCGGCGGCCCTGCTGGCGTCCAGCCGAAGGCGGTGCTGCGTCTGGGGCCAGGGCGCAGGCTATCGGCGGCACTGGCCGCCGAGGTGCTGGAGGTGCCGGTGATCGGGGAGTTTCAGTATCACAAGCGGCTGCCGTATGGTGCCGAGGTTGGCGATCCGCCGGGTAGGGCCCGTGGGCCGGTGGCGGAGAATCTTGACAGGTTGCTGGGCGCGCTGCTGGGTGAACCGGTGTCAACCGCGGGCGGGTTGATGGCAAAATGGCGAAACTGGTTGTGGCCAATATGATGCCGAACGCGAACCCCGGCTCGCGGGTTGATCTGGCCGCATTACGCTCATATCTGGCCCAATTGGGGCGGGCGCACACTCCCGATGATGTGGCCGCCGGGTTACGCGCTCAGGGGCTGGTGGTCTCGGACACCAATGTCGCCGAAGCGTTGGGGGCGCTGCGCATTGGCAGCATCGGAGCCGGGGTGTTGGAGCCACTGCTGCGCTCCCCGGCGTCACCGACGTGCTGGTGAATGGAGCGCGTCAGGTGTACGTGGAGCGAGACGGCGAGTTGGTCGAGGTACGCTCACCCTTCCCGGATGAGGCGGCGGTACGGGCGCTCGCCGTACGGTTAGCCACCGGGGCAGGGCGACGGCTGGACGACGCAAACCCCTACGTCGACGCCCGGTTGGCAGATGGCACCCGGCTCCACGCGGTGCTGGCCCCGTTGGCCCAACCTGGCACCTGTGTTTCGCTACGCATCCCCGCCGCTGACGGGTTGCCGCTGAGCGCGTGGGTCGCTGGCGGGTCCATGCCTGCCGCTTTGGCCGATTTGTTACGAGCGATGATCCTCGCCAAAGTGGCGTTCTTGGTCAGCGGTGGCACCGGGTCTGGCAAGACCACCCTGTTGGGGGCGCTGCTGGCGGAAGTTCCGGCGGATCAGCGCATCGTAATCGTGGAAGACTCCCGTGAGTTGTTACCGCATCATCCGCATTGTGTCCGTATGGAGGCCCGTCATGCCAACTCTGAAGGCGCAGGTGCCATCACGCTCACCGACCTGGTACGCCAAGCGCTCCGGATGCGGCCAGATCGGCTGGTGTTGGGAGAGGTACGGGGGCCGGAATTGACCGATTTACTGATCGCCATGAACACCGGACATGAAGGTGGTTGCGGCACCATCCATGCCAACTCGGCGCTGGATGTGCCCGCTCGATTGGAGGCGTTGGCGGCCCTCGCCGGTATGTCGCGCGATGCCTGTCATGCCCAGGCAGCCAGCGCGTTGCAGGTGATCGTATCGCTACGGCGGCGTTCTGACGGGCGGCGCATGGTGGAACAGTTGGGGGTGGTGGCACGCAACGGCCCGCTAATCGAGGTGGTGCCGGCGATTACGCTCAGCCCGTACGGCACGTTGACGCACGGCCCCGGCCAGAGACGGTTGGCTCAATTGTTGGCGACAGAGACGGGGTGATGCCGATGGAGTGGCTTGCGACGAGTGCCGGGGTACTGGCGCTTTGGTGTCTGCTCGGCAGTGGGGCCCGTCCGCCGTATTCGCGATTGAACGCTGCCGTGACGGCTGGGGGCGGTTCCGGTTCCGGTTCCGATCTCGGGGCCGTCAGCTCCGTTGCGAACGGCGTTGCTGTGATTGGCGGAGTGAAACCGCGCGATTACACCGGCTGGCTGCTGGGGTTAGGCGCGTTGGTGACCTTCTTGGCATTACCGAGTGGCGGGCTTTGGGTGGCGTGTGCCGCCGTGGTGGCTGGCGTTGCCCGGTGGCTGTTGCGCCATGCGGCGCACCAGCGCCATCGCCTAGCCGCCAGAGATCAGGTGGTGCGCGGTTGTGGTGTGCTGGCCGGGCAGTTGGCCATCGGCGAGTTGCCCACCACGGCCATCAAGGTGGCGGCGACCGAAACCGAGTTGCTTGCCCCGGTAGCCGCCGCGGTTGACGTGGGCGGTGACCCGGTGACGGCCTTCCGGCTGGTGGCATCCGGGCCCGGATGCGAAGCCCTGACGCAGTTGGCCGACGGCTGGCAGGTGTGCGCCCGTACCGGGATGCCACTCAGCGAGACGGTGCAAGCCGTGGTGGCGAATGTGGAACGCGAAGTTGAACGGGAGGCGACGCGGGAAGCGGAGTTGGCATCCGCACGCACCACTGGCCGGATGTTGGCCGTGTTGCCACTGGTGGGGTTTCTGATGGGCTACGCCGTAGCCGCCGACCCATTGGCGTTCATAACCGGCAGTGTTTTTGGGCAGTTCTGCCTTTTCGGTGCCTGCTGTCTGGCTGGTGCCGGTTTGATCTGGACGGAACGGCTCAGTGACCCGAGGCGAACGGTCGGAAGTTCGGCTGCCGGGCAAGCGAACGCTGAGCGAACTGGGTTCGCTCCCACGCTGGAGTTGCTGGCCGCCGTGGTACGTTCCGGGGCACCACTGCGGGCGGCGACCGCCACCGTAGCGGCGGTGGTATCCGGGCCGGTGGGGCAGCGGTTACGAGAGATACGCGCGCTCACCGACATCGGCCTTGGTGACGCGGAGGCTTGGCGTTCGCTGCGGGACAACCCGTTATGGTCAGAGGTGGCGCGGCAGATCGCCCACGGTGCCGACTCTGGTGCCGGCCTCGACCTGGTGCTGCGGCGAGCCGCGTCACGGCAACGTGACCGCGTGGCCGCCGAGTTGTTGGTGCAGGCACGACGAGTTGGGGCCAAATCGGCACTACCGTTGGTGACCTGTTATCTGCCCGCGTTCATGTTGGTGGGCGTACTGCCGATCATCGGCTCACTGGCCTCCGAGTACTTTGGCTGATCGGTGGATGGCTAGCCTGTGGATAACCCAGAAAATGCCCGAAGTTATCCACATTTGCCAAATTGATTGGCCGGTTTGGCCGAAATCTGACTAGAGACAGGGTGACCCGCACGGGCGCAGGGTGCGTCGAGTCGGGCTAGGAGAAGAAATGTCTATCATCAAGGCTCACTTGAGCGAACTGGTGCCTACCTGTTTCGGGTGGGTGCGACCACTGCGGCGACGTTGCGAGCGGGGCATGGCCACCGCCGAATACGCGGTCGGCATTCTGGCCGCCGTAGCGTTGGCGCTGGTGCTGCTCAAGGTGTTCAAGGCCGATGGGTTCCTGACCATGATTACTCAGGTAATCGGCAAGATTTTCTCGACCATCCTCGGGCTGTTCTGACATGGCCGTACAGGCGATGCGGCCTGCTCGGTTGGGAGTTGGCGTGACCCGCCGCTCCCAGCCGGGCAACCGGGGCATGACGACGATGGAACTAGCCGTCGGGTTGCTGACGGCCTCACTGCTGGCCGCCATCCTGGCATGGGGAGTCTCGCTGGTTATCAGCTACACCCGCTGCGCTGACACTGCGACGGCGGCGGCGAGATACGCGGCCATCGGTGATGATCGCAAAGTGGAGCAGGTGCGGCAGAGCGCGCCGGCAGGAGCCAGCGTGCAGGTGTTCGACCGGGGTAACACCGTGGAGGCGGTGGTGACCGTTGACGAATGGTTCGGCGTGATCGGCCCCATTCATCTGGTGGGCACCGCGACCCAACTTAAGGAGCCCAGATGAAGTGGGGTCGGTCTTGGAAGTCGCCGGGGTGTTCCGATCAGGTGGAGGCAAGATACCGGCAAACGCGGGGAAACCACCGCCGGAAACCGGAAGCAGGTGCGGTGCAACGCGACCAACGCGGCTCTGGCACCGTACTCACCGCCACCGTGATGCTGGTGCTGGTGCTGGCCGCCGCCGTGGCGTTCACATTGGCGAGTTGGGCGGCGTGCCTGCATCGGGCAAGTAACGCCGCCGATCTGGCGGCGCTGGCTGGGGCCGCAGCCCACCAGGCCGGACATTCGGCGTGCGCGCAGGCTAACGGCAGCGCCACCGCCAACCACGCCGTAATCACCGGGTGCCAAGTTCAGAGCAACAGCGTCGATTTCTTGGTACGGGTGAGCGTCTCGGTGCCGCTTCGGCCCCAGTTGCCGTTCGGCCCGGCGACCGTTTCCGTCACCTCACAAGCGGGTGCTGTCGGGTAATGTCAGCGACAATCAGCCGCTATGGCGGTAACGTCTAATTCCATTCGATTTGACAATGGGTTCAGACTAGGAGTTTGAGTGATGTCGCCGGAGAGCCGACGCAGATAGGTAAGTGGGGAAAGTGGCAACCAACAGCGGAAAAAGGACACTGGTGATCGTTGAATCACCGGCAAAGGCGAGCAAAATCGCGGGGTATCTCGGCAAGGGCTACACCGTCGAGGCCAGTGTTGGTCATGTGCGCGACCTGCCCACCAAACCATCGGAGGTACCCGCGAAGTACAAGGACGCCGAGCAGTTGGTTGTCGGGGTACGGGGTGACTTCTCCCCCATCTACGTGGTGACTCCCACCAAGAAGGCCACCATCAAGAAGCTGAAAGACGAGTTGGCGAAATCCGACGAACTGCTGCTCGCCACCGACGAAGACCGCGAAGGAGAGGCGATTTCCTGGCATCTGCTGGAGGAGTTGAAGCCGCGGGTGCCCACCAAGCGCATGGTGTTCCATGAGATCACCTCCAAGGCCATTCAGGAGGCGGTCTCCAAACCGCGAGACCTTGACCTCGATCTGGTGGAAGCCCAGGAGACCCGCCGTATCCTCGACCGGCTATTCGGTTACGACCTGTCGCCGGTGTTGTGGCGCAAGGTGGCCACCGGGCTTTCCGCCGGGCGGGTGCAGTCCGTCGCCGTACGTCTCATCGTTGATCGAGAGCGGGAGCGCATCGCGTTCGTCCCCGCCGACTACTCCGGCATCACCGCCCAGCTGGCGAGCGCGGACGGCGACTTCAAGGCAAAACTCAACTCCATCGCCGAGCGTCGGGTGGCCGTCGGTGGCGACTTTGACGCCAAAGGCAACCTGAAGGGGGCCGCCGTCCGGCTCACCGCTGCCGCCGCCGCCAAATTGGTACCGCTGCTGCAAGCCGCCGATTGGAAGGTGGCGCGTGTCGAATCCCGTCCAAAGACATGGCGACCATCCGCGCCGTTCCGCACCACCACCTTGCAGCAGGAGGCCGGACGCAAGCTAGGTTTCACCACCGACCGCACCATGCGGGTTGCGCAACGGTTGTACGAGGGCGGCCTCATCACCTATATGCGTACCGACTCCGTTGCTCTTTCACAGCAGGCGCTCGCGGCGGCCCGTACCCAAATCACGCAGTTGTACGGCCCCAGTTATCTCCCAGCCACCACTCGCGTATATGACGGCAAGGTGAAGAACGCGCAGGAGGCTCACGAAGCCATCCGCCCCGCCGGAGAGAGTTTCACCTTGCCAGAGCATACTGGGCTAAGCGGTGACGAACTACGGCTGTACGAGTTGATCTGGAAGCGCACTATTGCGTCGCAGATGATGGACGCCAAGGGTGAAAGCGTCTCGGTGGCCATCGACGCGACCCTGGAGCAACCCACCGAGGTGGCCGGCTTCGGTCTCAGCGACACCGCGCGGTTCAACGCCTCTGGTGAAACGGTGACGTTCCCCGGTTATCGCAGGGTGTACATCGACTCGGTGGTGCGCCCCAACGGCGAGGATGACGACACCACCGACACCACCGCCATGTTGCCCGGTCTCCAGGAGGGTCAAGCGCTCGCCGCGAGAAGCGTCACCGCCGAAGATCACACCACCAAGCCTCCAGCGCGTTACACCGAACCGACCCTGGTGGCGAAACTGGAAGATCTGGAGATTGGCCGTCCGTCTACGTACGCCTCCATCATCGCCACCATCGTCAGCAAGGATTACGTTTTCCGCAAGGGCAAGGCACTGGTGCCAACCTGGACAGCTTTCGCCGTCACCGAACTGTTAGAGCGGCACTTTGGTCATCTGGTGGATTACAAGTTCACCGCCGGCCTGGAGCAACAACTCGACCAGATAGCCGATGGCGACGCCAAAGGTCTGGATGTGCTGCGCGGCTTCTACTACGGCACCGAGTCGGATACGGCAGCGGTGAACAAAGCGGCGAAGATCACCGGGCTGAAGCCGCTCACCACCGCGCTGGGCGACATCGACGCGCGGGCGCTTTCCACCTTCCCGATTCCAGGTAGCGATCTGGTGGTGCGGGTTGGCAAGTACGGCACCTACCTTGAGGCCGCAGATGGACGCCGCGGCAACGTACCCGCGGACATGGCTCCCGACGAGCTGACCGCCGCAGTGGCTTATGGACTACTCGGCAACGGCGGTTCCCAGGGGAGGGTACTCGGTGAGAACCCCGCCACCGGCAGGCAGGTGGTGGCCAAAGTGGGGCGCTACGGGCCATACGTCACCGAGGTGGAGCCGGAGGATGGCACCGCCGAGGTAGCTGAGGTTGCGGCTGCCGCGACGAGCGCCGCCGCACCAAACGACGCGACAACGCAAACCGCCGCATCCAAGGCGAAGGGTGGCCGTACCTCCAAGGCATCCAAGCCAGCAAAACCGAAACTACCCACCGCCGCACTGCTGAAGTCGATGGACATCGACAACATCACTCTGGACGACGCCCTCAAACTGCTGAGCCTGCCCCGCACCCTCGGGTTGGCCCCAGACGGCGAAGCGGTCGTCGCCGCCAACGGGCCGTACAGCCCCTATGTGAAAAAGGGCGGCGAATATCGCTCATTGGCCAGCGAGGATGAGTTGTTCACCGTCACGCTGGAACAGGCGCTGGAACTACTGGCGTTGCCAAAGGCCCAAGCCCGTGCGGTCGCGGCAGGGCGCAGTGCCGCCGCCGCCCGCGAGTTGGGGCTAGACCCGGAGACCGGCAAGAAGGTGGTCG
The DNA here is from genome assembly GCA_031255975.1 of Propionibacteriaceae bacterium. GTDB lineage: Bacteria > Actinomycetota > Actinomycetes > Propionibacteriales > Propionibacteriaceae > WRGV01. Next base: position 19,731 of record JAIRRM010000081.1, read on the forward strand.
TAAAGGATGGCCGTTACGGGCCGTACGTCACCGATGGCGAGACCAACGCGACGCTGCCGCGCGGGGTTGATCCCGCCACCGTTGAGTTGGCACGGGCGGCAGAACTGCTCGCCGAAAAGCGCGCCAAGGGGCCCGCGCCGAAACGGGGGCGCGCCGCAGGTCGGGCTGGCGGTGGCCGTAGCGGAACCAGCGGGAGCCGCTCGGGGACGTCTAGAGGTAGGGGCTGATGAGCGAGCGCAGTGGGCATTTCATTGTTTTCGAGGGCGGGGATTCCGTAGGGAAATCGACGCAGGTGCGCTGGCTCACGGCGAGCCTGGAACAGGCTGGTGTGGCCCATTTCATCACCTTCGAGCCGGGGGCCACTTGGCTAGGCGGCCACCTACGGAAACTGGTGCTTGACCCAGAGTCGGGCGATATTTGCCCCCACGCCGAAGCGCTACTTTACCTGGCTGACAAGGCGCAACATGTGGCTGAGTTGATCTTGCCAGCGTTGGCCGAAGGCAAGGTGGTGGTCTCCGACCGCTACGTGGATTCCGTCATCGCCTACCAGGGCAGCGGGCGCGAACTCGACCCGCAGCGAGTGGATGAGGTGGCCCGCTGGGCCACCGGCGGTTTACGTCCTGATCTCACCGTACTGCTTGACGCCGACCCCGACGACGCCGTCGCCACTCTGGCCGACAAAGATCGTTTAGAGGGGGCGGGCATCGAACTGCATCGGCGCGCCCGGCAGGCGTTCTTGCGCATCGCCGCCGCCGACCCCGAGCGTTACCTCATCATCAACGCCCGATTGCCCCGGGAGACAATCGCCGCTGAAGTGCGTGACCGGTTGGCCACGCTTGGCCTGAAACTGTCACCGCCATCTGCAATGCTTTCATTGTGACCATCGCCAACACCACCCCCAGCGCGCCCCTCGTCGAAGGGGTGGCTGCAACGTGGGCTGATGCCGATAGCGCGCAAAACGTCCTCACCGGCGTGTGGGCAGATTTGGTGGGTCAAAGCCGCGCCGTCGCGGTGCTGCGACGCGCCGTGGCCGAAGCGCCTGCGAGGGGAGACGGAGCAAACGCGGGAACGAACGGCGTACCCGCAGAGATGGGCAGAACACCCACCGAAGTGAGGGGTGTGCCTGCGGAAGTGAGCGGAACACCCACCGGAGCGAAAAGTATGCCTGCGGGGGTAGGCAGAACACCCACCGGGGTAGACGGCGCACCCGCAGAGATCGGCGAAATACCCACCGGAGTAGACGGCGCACCCACTGAGATGGGCAGAATACCCGTAGAACCGAACGGAACACGTACAGGGGTAAACGCGGCTCCTTCAGGAGCAGGAAAAGCATCTCCAGGGGTCGCGCCGTCACAGCCGCCCACCCAGCGGTCGCACGCCATGACACACGCCTGGCTCATCACCGGCCCGCCTGGCTCGGGGCGCTCTACCACCGCCAAAGCATTCGCGGCGGCGTTGCAGTGTCCGCAGGGAGGCTGTGGGGTATGCCAAGAGTGCCGCACTGCGTTGGCTGGGTCGCACCCAGACGTCACCCTGGTACGCACCGAAAAGCTATCCATCGGGGTAGACCAAATCCGCGAACTGGTACGTCGTTCCGCGATGACCCCCACCAGTCGGAAATGGCAGGTGCTCGTCATCGAAGACGCCGACCGCATCACCCACTACGGTGCCAACGCTCTCTTGAACAGTATCGAGG
>JAIRRM010000091.1 GCA_031255975.1 Propionibacteriaceae bacterium
TGAGGAAATTGACCGACTTGCGGGCTTCCTCTGGCGAGATCGCGCCAGAACTCACCCGTTGAATGAGTAGGTTTACCTGCGCTTCCAGCGCCTCAAAACGGCGTACATAGAAGGCCAGCGCCTCAGCTTCAGTTACATCTGGTACTTGACCGACCTTACGTTCGCCGTCCGAGGTGGTTACATAGACACTGCCGTCTGCCTCGACACGACCGAAAGCGGCCGGACTTGTTGATTCGCTCATAGCTCCATCTTGCCCGATAGGGTTGTATTCATGTTTATCGCTTCATTTGCGACCGGCCCGTGGCAGGCCAACTGCTATCTTATCCGGCGCGACACGGCACCTGAAACCGTAGTCATTGACCCTGGCGTGGACGCCGCAGATGTGGTAAAAGGCGTGTTGGATGAGCACGGCTGGACACTGGCTGGGGTGCTGTGTACCCATGGACACGTCGATCACATCGCTGAGGCGGCGTTGTTGGCCAATCAGAGCGAGGTGCCGATGTGGCTGCATTCAGCAGACGATTACATGTTGACTACGCCTTCTGCTGGTATTGGCGCCGATTCGGTGCCCTTGATGAAGCAGTTGTTTGGAGCCGATGAACTGCCTGCGCCGACCAGGCGTGAAGATCTGAAGGGCGTGGCTTCGCTGGAAATCGCCGGTATCACCTTCCAGGTGACACACACCCCAGGACATACGCCCGGTTGTGTCGTGTTCACCGTGACCGACGACAGGGGCGACGCCGAAGGTGACATTGCCTTCGTGGGGGACTTGGTATTCGCGGGTTCGATCGGGCGCACCGACCTACCCGGCGGCGATCCGGCGCGGATGACACGTAGCCTGCGCGAAGTGGTGTTGTCTTGGGGCGATGCGACTAAGCTCTTGCCGGGTCACGGCGAAATCACCGCACTGGGACGGGAACGCACCGTGAATCCATACCTGCAACCACGATTTCTGGAGGTGGCCTGATGGCTCGGATAGCGCCCATGTCGGGTTTCCCGGAGTATTTACCCGCCGGGCGCATGGTGGAGCAGCGCGTCACCGATGTGCTGCGTGAGGTGTTCGAGTTGCACGGTTTCGCGTCTGTTCAGACTCGCGCCGTCGAGAGTTTGGAGATGCTGAACCGCAAGGGCGAGATCACCAAAGAGGTGTACGTGGTGCGCCGTATCCACGCCACCGAGACTGATACGGACTCGCTGGGGTTGCATTTCGATCTCACGGTTCCATTCGCGCGCTACGTGCTGGAGAACGCGGGACATTTGCAGTTCCCGTTCCGCCGCTACCAGTTGCAACCGGCCTGGCGGGGGGAACGTCCCCAAGAGGGTCGCTATCGCGAGTTCTGGCAAGCCGACATCGATATCGTGGGGCAGGGGGAGTTGGCACCGCATCATGACACCGAGGTGGTGTTGGTGATGCTGGAAGCGCTGGAACGCTTACACATCGAATTGGGTATCCCCGAGGTGCTGCTGCACGCCAACAACCGCAAGCTGGCGCAGGGCTTTTATGAAGGGTTGGGGGTCACCGACCCGCTGGCGGCAATTCAGGCGGTGGACAAGCTCGACAAGGTAGGCCCTGCCGTAGTTGGTGAGCTGCTGGGCGAACAGGGCGTCGAGCCAGGTGCGGTGGAACGAATCTTGGCATTGGCGGCCATCCGCACCGCCGATGACTCATTCATCGGCGAGGTGCGGGCGCTGGGTGTCATGAACGAACTGGTGGAGACTGGATTGGCGGAGTTGGCGGCTCTGGTGGGCGCGTTGAATACTCGTTTTCCGGGGCGCGCCGTCGCTGATCTGAAGATCGCCCGCGGTCTCGACTATTACACCGGCAGCGTATTTGAGATCGAGATGCCGGATCTGCCGTCGCTGGGTACCGTCTCGGCTGGCGGTCGCTATGACGCGCTGGCCTCCGATGGGCGCAACAGCTACCCCGGTGTCGGTATCAGTTTCGGAGTCACCCGGGTGCTGGCTCCGTTGCTCACCAAGGGAGCGCTGCTGGCCAGCCGTCCGGTGCCATCCTGTGTCTTGGTAGCGGTGGACACCGAGGAGACTCGCGTCGCCGCAAGCGAGGTGGCGGCGGCACTACGGGCTCGTGGTATTCCCTGCGAGGTATCTCCCAGCGCGGCGGCGTACGGCAAGCAGATCAAGCTGGCCGCCCGGCGGGGTATCCCGTATGTCTGGTTCGGCGGAGCCCAGGGGAGTGTCAAAGACATCCGCTCCGGCGAACAGATCGCCGCTACCGCGTCACTTTGGATGCCGCCTGAAGACGATCTGAAACCCACAATCGTGAAAACCCCCCATGAGAAAAGTGATCGCGCATAGCGCATCCGCTCTGTCGGGCACTGACCACATCAGCCAGTCGGGGAGCGAGCATCTCCATTTCCGCGTCGCAGCGGCATTTCCGCTGGCCAGGTTCGGGTTTAGATCGTGTGCTGCGTATTCGTGCCGCCACGACCTCGGGTAGTAGCATTACGGGGTTGCGCCGCACCGTCTATGCGGAGCCAAAGAAGGGAAAACCATGATCCGCAGCCACACCGCAGGAACTTTGACCAAAGCCGACGTATCCGAGGTGGTGACACTGGCCGGGTGGGTGGATTCTCGTCGCGACCACGGTGGCGTGGTATTCGTCGATCTACGAGACGCCAGCGGCATAGCGCAGGTGGTGTTCCGCG
>JAIRRM010000102.1 GCA_031255975.1 Propionibacteriaceae bacterium
CGTCGAACACCTGGATGACGCTGCCCCGCTCCACCACCTCGCCGTGATACATCACCAGCACCTCGTCACACACCTGCGACACCACCGCCAGGTCATGACTGATGAACAGTGCCGCCGCCTGCACCGCCGCCAATTCATCGTTGATGAGCTTGAGCACCTTGGCTTGCACCGTGACATCAAGGGCGGTGGTGGGCTCATCGAAGATGATGAGCCCAGGTCGATTGATAAGCGCCATGGCGATCATCACCCGCTGCCGTTGCCCACCGGAGAGTTGATGCGGGTATTTCAACGCCACCCGAGCCGGATCGGGCAACCCCACCTCGCTCAGCATCTCCAGCACTCGGTCGCGGGCATTGTCCACGATCTGTTCCTCCGACGCCCCGAAGCGGGCCGCGTCTTTGGTGCGGGCACGATGCAACCGCAGCACTTCGGCCACCTGGAGACCGACGGTCATGGTTGGATCAAGAGCGGTCATCGGTTCTTGGAACACCATGGTCATGTCGTCGCCGCGTAGGCGAGAGTACGCGGCATCGCCGAGCCCCACCAACTGCTGCCCACGCCACAGAATCGACCCGCTGAGAAAAGCGTTGTCTGGCAGCAATCCCAGCACCGAAAGCGCCGTAACCGATTTACCCGAGCCGGATTCCCCGATGATGCCGAGGCGCTGCCCGGCGTCCAAGGTAAAACTCACGTCACGCAAAGCCCGGGTACGGCGTCGTCCGAACTCCAGATTCAACCCGCTCACCTGCAACAGATGCCCCATCAACGCACCTCCTGCAAACGCGGATCGAGCACCTCGCGCAACCCGTCACCGAGCAGGTTGCACCCCAGCACCGCCAAAGCGATGAACAGGCCGGGCCACAGCGCCAGGTTTGGGTCGGTGAACAGATACGACTGGGCGTCGAACAGCATTCGTCCCCAGGTCACGGTGGTCGGCGGCGCGGAGAGTCCGAGGTATGACAACGCCGCCTCGGCCAAAATCGCCAGCCCGAAGCTCACCGACGATTGCACCAGCACCACCGGCGCGATGTTGGGCAGCACATGCTGGAACGCGATGGTGCGCTTGGGAGTGGCGGATGCCCGTGCGGCCAGGATGAAGTCTTGGCTCATCACCTGCAACGTAGCAGCCCGCGCCACCCGGATGAAAGCCGGAACACTGGAGATACCGATGGCCACCATGGCGGTGACGATGGAGCCACCGCCGTTGGCCGCCGCCAGCAGGATCGCCAGCAGCAGCGCCGGAAAGGCGTAGATGATGTCGGCGGCGCGCATGATGATATGCGACACCCATCCCTTTCCGGAACCGGAGATAAGCCCTAACGGCACCCCGATCAACGCCCCGATAGCGACGGCGATCACTCCGACCAGCAAACAGATACGGGCCCCGGACAAGATACGGGAAAAGATGTCCAGTCCCAAATGGTCGGTGCCCATCAGGTGCGGCCAGCCAGGAGGCAGCAATCGCGCGGCGGGATCGACGTGGCTGGGATCAAACGGCGTCCAAAACACCGACACCAACGCCAGCAGCGCCACCATGGCGACCAACACCACCCCGATGATGAACAGAAGCGAGCGTTTCATTCGCCCACCCCCTCGGTGTCCGATTTCAGTCTGGGGTCGATGAGCAGGTACAGCATGTCCACCAGAGCGTTGATCACCAAGATCAACGTCACCAGCAGCATCACCACGCCCTGCACGATTGGCAGGTCGCGTTTTGCCACCGAGTCCACCAGTAGTGAACCGAGCCCCGGGATGACAAACACCCTTTCAATCACGATGGCGCCTACGAACAGCGTCGCCAACTGTAACCCCAGCACCGTCACCACTTGCAACCCGGCGTTGCGGGTGCCGTGGCGGCTGACGGCGGCCCTGAGCGGCCAACCGATAGAGCGCGCGGTACGGAAATAGTCTTCCTGTAACACGTCGATGAAAGCGTTACGCACATAACGCACCAGCACCGCGCTCTGCACCAGCGCTAACGAGGTACAGGGCAGCACCAGCCGTCTGGCCCAGTCCAGCGGATCTGAGAGCAACGGCGTGTAGCCGTTGGCGGGTAACCAGCCCAGCCACACCGCGAACACCAACGACAACGTGATCCCCATCAAGAACGCCGGTACCGCCATGCCGAACTGCGACACCACCGACACCACCTGCCCGGAGAGCCGTTTCCGCCGTAGTGCCGCGTATTTGCCAACCGGCAGCACCACCGCCACCGCCAGGCCCATGCCCAAGAACACCAGCCAACAGGTGACCGCCAACCGGGGGCCGATGAGCACTCCAATCGGTTCACGGGTGAAAGCCGACACACCGAAATCGCCGACGAACATACCGGTCAACCACTCGACGTAACGCACCAGCAACGCACGATCAAGCCCCAACTGCTCCCGCAGTTCCTCCACCGCCTGCGGGGTGGCGTTGCTGCCCAGGATCGTACCGGCCACGTCACCTGGCAGTGCATTCACCACCAGGAACACCGCCAGCGAGGCCACCAGCAAACTGGCGGCGAAGGCCCCCAGCCTCCCGGCCAGGGTACGACCCTTGCTCACCGGCCCAGCCTATCCTGCCCTGCGATACGCCTTGATGGCGTTACTCACTTGGTACGGGTG
>JAIRRM010000126.1 GCA_031255975.1 Propionibacteriaceae bacterium
TCCATGTTCGTAAATCGCAGCGACGCAGACGAGGCGGCTATCGCCCGTGCCGTCCAACTCACCGGGCTGGAACCGTTCCTAGACCAGCCGGTACTCACCCTGTCTGGAGGCGAACTGCAGCGCACTTTCTTGGCGCAGCTTTTCGCGCAAGACCCGAGCATCCTGCTGCTCGACGAACCCACCAACCACCTTGATCTCGCCTACCAGGAGCAGGTGTTCGACCTGATCCGGCAGTGGCTGACCTTGCCTGGAAGAGCGGTGATAAGCGTGGTGCATGACCTTTCGCTCGCCAAGTCCTACGGCACCCGAGCGGTGCTGATGAATGATGGGCGGGTGATCGCCGACGGCCCGGTGCTGGAGGCACTTTCCGAACAACATCTCGCAGAGGTGTACGGCATGGACGTCTTCGCATGGATGCGTAAGATGCTCAAACAATGGGAAGAGAAATGACCAATTTTAGAGACGCGGTAACCCACATCACCGGTGCCGACCAGAGCGCGCGCGCCGCAGCCCGAGAGCACTGTGACAATCTCATCAAACCGCTCGGCTCGTTGGGGCATTTGGAGGACATGGCGGTGCAGTTGGCCGGTATCACCGGGCAAACCCTGAACCGACTCGACCGATGCACCACTGTGGTACTGGCCGCAGACAACGGTGTGGTCGCCGAGGGCGTGGCAGCGGTGGACCCGGCATTCACCCGGCTACAGGCCATCAATATGACCCGGGGCATCTGCGGCATCTCGGTGTTGTCGGCGGCGTTCGGAGCCGACGTGCTGGTGGTGGACATCGGCATCGCCACCCCAACCGAATGGCCCGCAATTCGTGATTGCAACGTGCGACGGGGCACCGCGAACATGGCGCACGGCCCGGCGATGAGTCGGGACGAGGCCGAACGAGCCATCCAATCGGGCTTCGAGGTGGCTTGCGAGGTGTACGGTGCGGGCACCGACATCCTGGGCACCGGCGAGATGGGTATCGGCAACACCTCCACCAGCGCTGCGGTGGTGATCGCACTCACCGGTTGCCAACCGGAGTCGGCGGTGGGGCGTGGAGCCGGACTGACCGATCAAGCCTGGAAACACAAAGTGAGTGTGGTTTCGCAGGCGATAGCGGTGAACAGCCCCGATCCGTCCGATCCGATCGATGTACTCGCCAAGGTGGGCGGACTCGACATCGCCGGATTGGCGGGGTGTTATCTGGCGGCCGCCTACCTGCGTAAACCCATCATCATCGACGGAGTGATCTCGGCGGCGGCAGCGCTCATCGCATACCGACTCTGCCCCGCCAGCGTAGATTTCATGTTCGCCAGTCATATCAGCGAGGAACCGGCGTATCTGGTGATCGCTACGGAGCTGGGGCTCAAACCGTTCCTGGACCTGCGTATGCGGCTTGGCGAGGGCTCCGGTTGTCCGTTGGCGTTACAGATTCTTCGCGCGGCGTGCGCCATGATGAGCGACATGGGCACTTTCGCCGATATCAGTTTTGACACTTCTGTGCTGGTCGATAATCGAGAAGGCTGAAACCTTGAGCGTCACACTCATCACCGGTGGAGTGCGTAGCGGCAAAAGCGGCTATGCCGAGAGTCGTATTCATGCCGAAGGTGGCGGCGCACTCTACGTGGCCACGCTCACGGCGGGCGACACCGAGATGCGCGAACGGGTACGGCGACATCGTGAGTCGCGCCCGGCCAGTTGGCCCACCTGGGAGACCCACACCGGCCTATCGCAGGCGGCAGCCGCAGCCCCAGTCGACTCGTATCGTTCCATCCTGTTGGATTGCGTCTCCAACCTGCTCACGTTCACCTGGTTCGATCACATCACAGACGACGAGGCGTTCACCGAAAGCCAGGTGGCGGCGGTCGAGGAGCGCTGCATGGCCGAGATTGACGCCATCGTCGCGTTCGCCAACACCAACGGCAAAAACCTTTACCTGGTGACCAACGAGGTGGGTTGGGGTGTGGTGCCGCCCACTCCCCTGGGGCGCGCCTATCGCGATACCCTAGGGCGACTCAACCAGCATTGCGCCCGGGTCGCGGACGAAGTGGTACTGCTGCTATCGGGTATTCCGCTCGTCATCAAGTAGCCGCCGACTCCCGCAACGCTCGCATGAGGGTGCGGTTCGCCCCTAGGCGGTCTCGATCCCCAACTCCAGCAGCGGCCTGAGCCACGACGGCACCCCGGATGCCAGCAGTGTCGGGCCGCCCAACCACATAATCAGCATGGTAAGTGCGGTTCCGATGAGCCGGAGTGCCACCAATATGACGGCTTTGTCGCGCAGGTCGATGAGTTGCTCTCGTAGCTGTTGTTTCGTGCGTGTCCACATATCGGCAGTCAACGCCGCCTTGTTTTGTCATCGCTGTGGTGTGGCTGATGTCAGTCGATGGGTTCTCTGAGAGGTTCCTGTGCCAACTGGGGGCGGAAGCCTAAGCTCAGGTTACGGCCGGGGTGTGACGGTTGGCAGCGCGTAGACCGTGCCATCTGGAGTTCGGGTGAGTAGTCGAAAGTCGATAAGGTAGCGGCGCAGCATTGCCACATCGTCGTGGTAAGCGCTGAGGCGGCTGCCCAGTGCTTTTTCGTCCACGCTCTCCCCCGGTGCCAGTATCTGCGTGGCTAACCAGGAAAGCAGCGCGACACGTTTCCCCTGTTTGGCGGGCATCGCGCTCAATCGCCCATCCGGTGTAAGAAACCGCGCCACCAACGGTGGCGTGCCTAAACATCCGTTGCCAGCTAAGTGGGCATCCATACGCGATACCCTACATCGCCAGCATCTTGGCCAGTTCAACTAGTTCGTCTACCGATTTGCGCGGTAACTCCAACGCCGTCGCCAGGTCATGCACCGATACCTGGCCGTCCTGCACACCTATCGCCTTGTTGGCCACATCATCTGCCAGCAGTACGGCGGCCCGGTTGCCGACGCGACTCGCGAGCAAGCGATCCGCCGCCGTCGGCGACCCACCGCGCTGCACATAGCCGAGCACCACGGTTTTTACCTCCAACGCGGTGCGGGTGACGATCTCGGCCCCCAGCTCCTGCGACCCGATGTTCACCCCCTCGGCGCGAACGAT
>JAIRRM010000015.1 GCA_031255975.1 Propionibacteriaceae bacterium
ATTTTGCCTGAGGTACCGGTCTTTCATGTGCAATTACCCGTAGCGTGGGCTGACACGAGCGTGTCTAGCTTTGGCGATAGGCGAGCCTAAGAGCGCGTATTGCAGGGGGGTTGTAGGCCGGTTGTGACGCCGAAGTATCGTCCACCTTATTTGGTAGCGGAGGTGTGCGCAGCCATGGCGCAGGCGCTCCGTACTGGCAGGATAGCGAAGGCGGATACATGCGTCGGCGTTGTTTGTCGCGCACTCAGACTTCGCCAGGTGGCACCCGCGTCGGCAGGAATTGTCTCTGGCACGGATGTGGTGTTCAGCGGCGGCGACCGCAAGTCGCTGGCGACGGTGAGCGAGTGGGGGTGCGCATCGCAGGCATCGGCGGTGTGTGGGTGCGCCATGGCGCGGCTACTGACAACTATTCCCCGAGGGGTGCAGCGCGCGTATCACAGACAGCAGGAATCCATAAGGTGCCTCCCTGATGCTGCGACATTGCCCGCCGCTTGTACGGGGCCGTAGCATTGAGCCTCGGGTTGTCGTCAGGTGCGTCAGCCAAGTAGCGGCCAAGCCAAGAGGGAGTCAAACCAAGTGGAGCAGTTCCTGTCGATCGCGCTGACGTTGCTGCTTGTCATGGACCCGGTGGGCAATGTGCCGTTCTATCTCGCCGCGACCGCGCATGTCGCTCCGGAGCGACGACAGCGGGTCATCGCCCGCGAATGTCTGATCGCGCTTGGCATCTTGGTGGTGTGGCTGTTCGTCGGCGGCAAACTGCTCGACCTGCTTGGCATCTCTGAAGAGGCCCTCTCCGCCGGGGGCGGTCTGGTGTTGCTGATGATCGGTATCCGCATGGTGTTTCCATCGCCCACAACATCTCTTAGCGAGCCGGTCACCGTAGAGGACGAACCACTCATCGTCCCGATGGCGGTGCCGTATTTCGTCGGCCCGTCGGTGATGGCCACCGAAGCCATCTTCATGCGGCAGTACGAAGACCAGTGGTTGATGCTGCTCGGTGCGGCGGCGGCCTGCTGGGTGGTGGCGTCCACAATCTTGATGTGCTCCACCCTGCTACAGCGGCTGCTTGGCAATAAGGTGCTGGCCGCTTTCGAGCGACTGATGGGTATGCTCCTCATCGTAATGAGTACCCAGATGTTGCTTGACGGCGTTCAGGCGTACTTCGGTTAATCGCGAGGTATGCGCCTATCACCAACACGACGGACGATGTTCAGACATACTTTGGTTAATCGCGGGGCAATCACGGCTAATCACGCCATGTGTATCGATTCACCGCGTAGCATTGATCCATGCTCAACACCGGCATCGCCTATGCAGCCAATCCCGCCCGCTACGACGGCCCGATGGTTTACCGTCGCGTCGGCAAATGGGGCTTAAAGCTCCCCGTCATCTCACTTGGCCTCTGGCAGAACTTCGGAGACGACAAACCGCTCGGAGTGCAGCGCGACATTTTGCGCACCGCCTTCGACGCCGGAATCACCCACTTCGACCTCGCCAACAACTATGGCCCGCCCGCCGGTCAGGCTGAGGTGAACTTCGGCTCGCTGTTCGCCACCGATTTCCGGCCATACCGCGACGAACTTATCATCTCTACCAAGGCCGGTTGGGAGATGTGGCCTGGCCCGTACGGCATCGGATCATCGCGCAAGTATCTACTGGCAAGCCTCGACGCGTCGCTGAAGCGCATGGGGCTTGATTACGTAGACATCTTCTATTCGCACCGTTTCGACCCCGACACCCCCGTCGAGGAGACGATGATGGCCCTCGACCAGGCGGTACGCTCCGGGCGGGCGCTGTACGCGGGGATTTCGTCATATTCGACCGAGCGCACCGCGGAAGCCGCCGCCATCGCGCGCGATCTGGGCACGCCGCTGCTCATTCACCAACCCGCATACTCCATGTTCAATCGCTGGATCGAACCCGATTTGCAGCAGCAACTCGACCAAGAGGGTATGGGTAGCATCGCGTTCACCCCACTCGCTCAGGGGATGCTCACCGACCGCTACCTAAACGGCATTCCCGCCGATTCACGCGCCGCCCGTAACGGCTCGTTGCGTCAAAGCTGGTTGAACGACGACGTGCTGGCGCGCGTCCGCGGCCTGAACGACATCGCCCAGGGCCGGGGCCAGAGCCTCGCCCAACTGGCGCTCGCCTGGGTGCTGCGCGGCGGTCGGGTCACCTCGGCGCTCATCGGGGCATCGTCCGTGGCGCAGTTGCAGCAGAACCTTGGCGCACTGGCCAACCTCGACTTCACAGCGGACGAGCTTGCCGCCATCGACCAGTACGCGGTGGACGCCGGGGTGAATCTGTGGGCACCGAGTTCGCAAAGTTGAGGTAGCGTCACAGCCACAGAATTGACGCAACGCCAAGGTCGGCAGAGTTGAAGTGGGGCCACACCTGGGTTGCCTGCTGTGACTCCACCCCGGTCGTGGCCTGCCTGGGTGCGGTCGTACCCGGGTCTCTCGCGGTTCTTTCCACCCAACTCGGCGGCCAGGCTCCGGGGGGGGTGAGCCGGTAGACTGGCGTACGTGAC
>JAIRRM010000023.1 GCA_031255975.1 Propionibacteriaceae bacterium
ACATTGACGACGCTGCTACGACGGGAGTTGGATACAGGCACGGCCTAGCACCATGATTCGCGGCTGCTTCGCTCGGCCACTACTCCCCGCGCTTCATGGCCACCACCGGCGGCTCCGCAGACCAGGGAAACACTATCCACTTGTCGGTACGCCGCCACACGTAATCAGGAACCACCACCGTGGTGGGCTTCGCGTACAGCACGCAGGTACGTACCTCGGCCCCGAACCCTCGGAGCAGTTTCTGGACGAGCGCCATGGTGCGCCCGGAATCCACCACATCATCGACCACCAGCAACCGTTTGCCCTCCAGCGACTCGGCGTCCAGCAACGGCGGCAACAACACCGGGTCTGGCAGCGTCTGTACCTCACCCCTGTCGGCTTCGCCTGCGACAGCGGCCCCCTCGGCCTCACCCGGCGAACCGTCCCAGGTCGGCCTCCGGCCCGCGTCGATGTAAAACTCGACGTTGATGCAGTCATTCAGCTTTTTGCCGAGTGCGTAGCTGATGGCCCCGGTGGGGATCATGCCGCCCCTGGCTACGGCAATCATCACATCGGGATCGAACCCGGAATCCACTATTTGCTGTGCGAGCACCCGGGCACCCGCCCCGAAATCGTCCCAGGTGAGAATCTCCTTGCCGCCATCCATGGCGCTACCTTACCCGGCCAAGCCGTGATTCGTCAGCGTACGACCGAACTGTCACCCGCCAAAGATGACGTTTCCCGGCTCGGGGACGGCATCCCCCAGCTTAAGTGTCATCACCGCCACGTCATGCCAGGCCCCGAACTTCCAGCAGATCTCCGGCCAGATTCCGGCTGCTTCAAACCCGAACCCGGCATGGAAGGCGACAGACGACGAGTTCGCCGCGTCGATCACCGCCACCATGACGTGCAATCCGGCGGCGCGTGCGGTGGCGATCAATTCGCTCAGCAGCGCTCTGCCGACCCCCCGCCCGCGGTGTGAGGATGCGACGTACACCGAGTGCTCCACCGAATAGCGATACCCCGGCTTCACCCGAAACCCGCCATAGCAGGCGTAACCCACCACCGTCGTGGCATCTTCGGCCACGTAGAACGGCAGCCCGGCGTCCAAATGCTCGGCGATATAGCGCTCACGCTCGGCAACGCTAACCGGCTCCAGATCGTAACTGGCGGTGGTGGCCACACCTTCCGCGTTGTAAATGGCGGTGACGGCAGGAGCGTCGGCGAGGGTAGCGGGGCGGATGAGCACGGAACAATCGTAGACTCCCCGCATCCGGTTGATTACACGGCAAGCGGATCGCAACTCCCGTTCCTCTATGACCTCGGCATCACAACCGGCTACCCTGAAACTATGAGAATTGCGCTGGCACTGGGAGCGGGCGGGGCGCGCGGATACGCGCACATCGCCGTGGTCGAGGAGTTGACGGCGCGCGGTCACGAGATCGTGGCGGTCTCCGGGGCGTCAATGGGGGCACTGGTGGGTGCCACCGTCGTCACCGGGCACCTGGCAGAACTCAAGGAGTTCGCTTTGGGGGTCAAGCCCACCAATCTGGTACGACTGCTCGGCCCCACCATCCCGGCAGGAGGTCTCGCCAGCGCCAGTGGGGCGATGGACGAACTGCGCCGCGTGATTGGCGATATCCGAATCGAGGATTGCCCCATCCCGTACACCGCCGTCGCCTCCGACATCGTGAGCCAAGAGGAGGTGTGGATCACCACCGGCCCCATCGTGGACGCGGTGCGCGCCTCCATCGCTATCCCGGTGGTGTTCACTCCAGCGTCGCGTAATGGCCGCTGGTTGCTGGACGGCGGCTGCACCAACCCGCTGCCCATCGAACCGCTGTCGAAGGTGGAAGCGGATCTAATCGTCGCCGTCAGTTTGCAGGAGCCGCCCCGGACTCCTCCAACGAGTAACGACATGGTAAAACTCGACCTGGCGAGCGCCGCGATTCTTGCGACGGACGCCCTGCTATCCTCCCTGCAACGCGCTCGCGCTGTCACCACCCCGCCCGATGTGCTCATCGGCATCCCCTGTGATCTGGTACGGTTCCTCGACATGCACCGCGCCGCTTTCGCCATCGACGCCGGACGCGAGATCGTCATCAAGGCATTGGACGAGGCTGGGTTGTGACGGTTTCGCGGCGGGCATACGTGCCGGACGCGCCAAATGAACTGGCCCAATTACGGGAGCGGTTCAGCGCGCGCGGGATTGCCGTAACCGATCTCAGCGACAGCAACCCCACCAACCACCAGCTATTCGACGAGGCGTTGCTGCATGTGGTGGCGGCAGCCACCCGTCACGCCGCGCGCTACCAACCTCATCCGCGTGGCCCGCTACCCGCCCGCGAGGCGTTGGCCGCCCGATTCGGCGGCACGCCGGATGAGTACTGGCTCACCGCGTCCACCTCGGAGGCGTACAACTGGCTGTTCACGCTGCTGGCCGATCCTGGCGGGCTGGTGGCGCTACCCACCCCCGGATACCCGCTCATCGGGCCGTTGGCGAAGCTCGCCGGGTTGGGCACCGTGGAGTATCGCGCTATTTACCTACATCCGCACGGCTGGGAATACGACCTGGATTCGGTGGCCACCGCCGCCACCGCCGCGCAGGCGTTCACCGTCGTCAATCCGAACAACCCCACCGGGGGTTACGTGGACG
>JAIRRM010000057.1 GCA_031255975.1 Propionibacteriaceae bacterium
GTTTCAGGTGGAGACCGATGCGATGGTGTGGCCGATGGTGGCAGCTGGCACGTCGAACGATGAGATAAAGATCGCCCGCGATTTGGCCCCAGAGTGGGAAGAGGAGGCTTGGTGATGAGCAGCCATACATTATCGGTGCTGGTGTCGAACCGTCCTGGTGTGCTGGCGCGCATCGCCGGATTATTCAGCCGCCGGGGCTTCAACATTGATTCGCTGACGGTGGGGCCAACGCTCGACCCCGACATTTCGCGCATGACGGTACGGGCCAACGTCGAGTCGTTGACGGCGTTGGAACAGATCGTGAAGCAACTCAACAAGCTGATCGAGGTATACAAGATCATCGAGCTGGAGCCAGGAGCGGTGGATCGTGAATTGGTGTTGGTAAAGGTGCATTGCCCGGAACAACGCCGCTCCGAGATCATCGACGTGATCCGGCTGTTTCGCGCTCACGCGGTCGATGTGGGGGCGGATTCGATCACCGTCGAGATCACCGGCTCCGCCGACAAGATCACGGCACTGGTGGAGTTGCTGTTGCCGTACGGCATAATCGAGCTTGCCACCAGCGGTCATGTCGCGCTGTCCCGCGGCGCAAAATCGATCAATGAGAAGAAACGTCCGGCGCTGGCCAAACGTTAGCCCGAACTTCGGTTCGCGGGTCAGCCGCCCCGAGCCGGTAAGAACCAGATAACAAGGAGAAACTATGGCTGTCATGTTCTATGACGATGATGCGAACCTCGCTGTCATCCAGCAGCGCAAGGTCGCGGTCATCGGCTACGGTTCACAGGGACACGCCCACGCGCTGAACCTGCGTGATTCGGGTGTCGATGTGCGCGTCGGCTTGCAACCGGGGTCGAAGTCAATTGCGAAGGCCGAGGCGGAAGGGTTGCGGGTGCTCACCCCGCGCGAGGCAGCCGCCGAGGCCGATGTCATCATGATCGTTGCACCGGATCAGGTGCAGCGCACCCTGTACGCCACCGAGATCGCCCCCGAAGTAGAACCGGGCGACGCGCTGTTCTTCGCGCACGGCTTCAATATCCGGTTCGGCTACATCCAGGCTCCGGAGGGAGTGGACGTCTGCATGGTCGCTCCGAAGGGGCCGGGCCATCTGGTGCGCCGCGAGTACGCCGACGGACGCGGCGTGCCGATGCTTTGCGCGGTAGAGGTGGACGCCACCGGCAACGCTTGGCCGCTCACCCTGGCGTATGCGAAGGCCATCGGAGGCTTGCGCGCCGGTGGCCTGAAAACCACCTTCACCGAAGAAACTGAGACGGATTTGTTCGGTGAACAAGCGGTTCTCTGTGGCGGCATCTCCAGCCTGATGCGGTTGGGTTGGGAAACTCTGGTCGAGGCCGGATACCAGCCCGAGAGCGCCTACTTCGAGTGCGTGCATGAGATGAAGCTCATCGTGGATCTGATCTACGAAGGCGGCATCATGAAGCAGCGCTGGTCGGTCTCTGACACCGCCGAGTACGGCGATTACGTGAGCGGTCCGCGCGTCATCGGTGAGCAGGTGCGTGAGGAGATGCGCGCCACACTACGGGCGATTCAAGACGGTTCGTTCGCCGCTCGCTTCATCGCCGACCAAGATGCCGGTGCCCCGGAGTTCAAGCGGCTGCGCGCCGAGGCGGAACAGCACCCCATCGAGGCCACCGGCAAGGAGCTTCGCAAACTGATGAGTTTCATCCGTAATCCAGACGACGATTACACCGACGGGTCCTCAGCCCGATAGAGCGCAAACGGACGGCATCCAGTCAGGGTGCCGTCCGTTGCGTAGTATGCCCATTGGTGGCGCGGACTCGGCGCCGCTTTGTCAACGACGACGTTTTAGAGGAGAAGATGTGAAAAGGCTATTCGGCGCCTTCGGCGCGCTTGCCATGTTGCTGGGGTTCGCGGCTTGCAGTTCGGACGAGCCAACGCCACCACCGGTTACCACTACCACCACCAGCACGACGCCGGTCGTGCAGACCGTAAATTATCCCTCGCGCGGTCAGCAGATCATGGCTACCGTGGTGCTCCCAGCCGGCGAGGGGCCGTTCCCGCTCGTCGTGATGGCGCACGGCCACGGTGGCTCCCGTGAGGAAAATATCGGGTTCGCCGCCATCGCCAACGCCATGGCGGAGCAGGGTATCGCTAGCATCCGGATGGATTTCCCCGGCTGCGGCGATTCAACTGAAGAGTTCCAGCAAAACACGCTGACCAACATGGAGGCCGACGTGATGGCCGCCGTGACATACGCGCAAACCACCTACCCGGTGGACGCCAACCTGACGGGTATTTTCGGTTACTCGATGGGTGGCCGTATCGCGTTGGAACTGCTCGCCAACCCGGACACCAACGAGGCTTTCGCCGCCGCTGTGTTCCTGGCTCCGGCCGCGTCCACTGTAGATATGAAGGCGCTGTTCGGCGGCCCGGATGCGTGGGAGGAGATGAAGGCCACCGCCGACGCTGAAGGTTATGTCAGCTACACCACCATCTATGGCCAGGTGCAGAACCTCAGCAAGGAATGGTTCGCAGACTTAGAAGCCGATCCCGATCCGAGTGCGGCTGCCGCCGCGGCGTTCCAGCCTCGCACTTCTATGGTGATCTACGCCGACGACGATGAGGCGGTCAGCCCGTCCATCTCGCAGGCGGTGGCCGCAGCTTTCGGCTCGGAGGTAGTCACTGCCACCGGAGATGGGCACAGCTACGGTTTCTACTCCGAAAAGACAGACGTGCTGAACACTGTTGCCAACTCGGCGGCGCAGTTCTTCGCCATCAATCTGAAATAGTCTCTCCATAAACCGCAGTTTGGGGTCGTGGCCTTCGGGCTGCGACCCCAAACCGTGTTTTGGCACGGGGTAGGGATGCCACGGGATGCCGGACAGCGCGATGCGACGGCGGTTCGTGGTATTGGTTTGAAAATAACGGTGAGCGGTATTCCCGCACGGCTGCGGTGATGCCGACTATTGGAGTGTGTTCTGTGTTCGGCCCGCCGCTAGTACGGGTGCTGGCCGACATAAGTGTGGGCACTAGGGGGAAACGGAGCGTCCCACAACCTAGCGCGGGAACAGAGCGAGTATTTACACCCTGGCCGCGATGGCGTCGCCGATCTCCCAAGTACGCCGCTTTGCTTGCCCTCGGGAGATGATGTCAGCTTCGCAGGCGTTCTGGATGCGTTTCGCCTCGGCTGGCAAACCCAGATGATCGAGCATCAGTGCGACCGATCCGATAGCCGCCGTCGGGTCGGCAATGCCCTGCCCGGCGATGTCGGGGGCAGAGCCATGAATCGGCTCGAACATGCTTGGGTAGCTGCGTTCCGGGTTTATAGAGCCGCTGGCCGCCAGGCCGATGCCTCCGGTGACGGCGGCCGCCAGGTCGGTGATGATGTCACCGAATAGGTTGTCGGTGACTATGACGTCGAAGCGCGCCGGGTTGGTTACGAACTGGATCATGGTGGCGTCCACGTGCAGATAGTCGGTTTCAACGTCTGGGAACTCCGGGGCGATCTCGTCCATGATTCGCTGCCACATCGCACCGGCATTGGTGAGCACGTTGTGTTTGTGTACCAGCGTCAGTTTGCCGCGACGTTTCGCCGCGCGCTGGAAGGCATCGCGTACCGCGCGCGCCACACCACGCTGATCGCCGAGGGCGGGCTCGACGACTTCGTAGGAAAAATCTCCGAAGAAACGCGCGCTACTGGAGAGGAAATCCTCGACGCCTTTGATTTCGATATCT
>JAIRRM010000087.1 GCA_031255975.1 Propionibacteriaceae bacterium
CCGGCGGTTTACGACCAATTCCAGGGCATCGTGAACAACCTGGAGGATCACTACCGCGACATGCAGGACATGGAGTTCACCATCGAGGATGGCAAGCTCTTTATGTTGCAGACCCGCAATGGCAAACGTACCGCCGCCGCGGCCTTCAAGATCGCCTGCGATTTGGTAGATGAGGGCCGTATCGACGAGAAGGCCGCCATCGCCATGATCGACCCGAAGCAGATCGACGCGCTGCTACATCCGCAGTTCGACGCCGCCGAATTGGCCGCCGCCAAGGTGATCGGTAAGGGTCTGCCCGCCTCGCCGGGTGCCGCTACCGGTGGCGTGGTGTTCACCGCCGAGAAGGCTGCCGCCGACGGCAAAGCCGGTAAGCAGGTGGTGTTGGTGCGGCTGGAGACCACCCCCGAGGACATCGAGGGAATGCACTACGCGCAGGGTATCCTGACGGCGCGGGGCGGCATGACCTCGCACGCCGCGGTGGTGGCGCGTGGCATGGGCACCTGCTGTGTGTCCGGTCTGGGTGAGATCAAGTTCGGCACCGACGGCACCAGTTTCACGTTGGGCGGCCAGACGTACCATGAGGGCGACTGGATCAGCCTCGACGGCTCCACCGGCAACGTGTACGGCGAGCAGATCAAGACCGTACCGGCTGAGATCAGCGGCTATTTCGGTCGCATCATGGAGTGGGCTGACAGGTACCGCACACTCAATGTGCGTACCAATGCCGACACCCCGGCGGACGCCAGGCAGGCGCGGGCGTTCGGTGCCGAGGGCATCGGGCTGACCCGTACCGAGCACATGTTCTTCGAGGCCGACCGTATCGCCGCCATCCGCGAGATGATCGTGTCCGACACTGCGGAGCAGCGCAAGGCGGCCCTGGCCAAGATTCTGCCGATGCAGCGCGGCGACTTCGAGGGCATCTACGAGGCGATGGACGGCCTGCCGGTCACCATTCGGCTGCTGGACCCGCCGCTGCACGAGTTCCTGCCGCACACCAATGAGGAGATCAAAGCGCTGGCCGCCGAGATGGGCATCACGTTCGAGCAGCTACGGAACAAGGTCGATAGCCTGCATGAGTTCAACCCGATGATGGGGCATCGTGGCTGCCGTCTTGATGTCACGTTCCCTGAGATCGGCGAGATGCAGACGCAGGCCATCATTGAAGCCGCCATCAATGTGCAGCGCCGTCATCCGGAATGGAAAGTGGAACCGGAGATCATGGTGCCACTGGTGGGTGAGAAGAGGGAGTTGGCCTTCGTCAAGAGGATCATCACCGACACCGCCGACAAGCTGATCGCCGAAGCGGGCATCGAACTGCACTACAAAGTTGGCACCATGATCGAGATTCCGCGCGCGGCGTTGACCGCAGACGAGATCGCCGAGGAAGCCGAGTTCTTCAGCTTCGGCACCAACGACCTCACCCAGATGACGTTTGGCTTCAGCCGGGATGACGCGGCGAAGTTCCTCGATTCGTACTATGAGACCAAGATCTACGAGTCCGATCCGTTCGCTCGCCTCGATCAGATTGGTGTCGGCAAGCTGGTGGAACTATCCGTCAAGTTGGGTCGGCAGACCCGCCCTGACATCAAGCTGGGCATCTGCGGCGAGCATGGCGGCGATCCTTCGTCCATTGAGTTCTGCCATCGCGCTGGACTTAACTATGTGTCCTGCTCGCCGTTCCGCGTGCCGGTCGCTCGGTTGGCCGCAGCGCAGGCGGCCTTGAGGTAACCGGTCGTCAGGCGTTGGCGCTGCCGTCGGTTCCGGTTTATCTGAGTACCAGCTATGTTGATTAAAGCGATATAAAGTAATCGCAACTCTCAACTGAGCGTATAGACGAAGACCCTCGTCTTCCTCGTGGGGGCGAGGGTTTTCGGTACCCTGGAGTAATCAGGGAGGAGCTGCGATGGCGACGTGGCGGGTCGGCTATGTGCCCGGTAGCTGGGTGGTGCTCGCTGGGCCGCGCGCCGCAGTGGCGATACAGCCGTCCGCAACTGGCCACCTGGGGGCAGTGAATCGGGCACTGGACGAACTGCGCGATGTGACCGATTTGTCCACCTTGACCCGTCGTATGCTGGGGTGGGACCCGGCGCTGTTGGTTGATCTGCTGTTGCTAGCCGACGAAAACGGCAAAGTGACACCGGTGGTACGTGGTGGCCTCAAGGTTTACGACGCCGAGACCGGTGCGTTGGTAGCTGACGGCGCGGGCTCGGCCTCTTGGCAATTTCCGCTCCGAGCTGCCGACCAACTGCGTGTTGATTTCGAGGCCGTCTCTCCAGGTGCCGCCTGGGCCGATTTGACGTCTGGTATGGCGCAGGCAGCGGTGCTGGGAGTCAACGCCCCGGGACAGCCGTTGGTGGCACCATGGTCCAACGTGTTGGCACCACAACCAGTCGCCCCCAAGCCGGTTGAGCCCATACCGGTCGAGCCACCGCGAGAAACTCCACCCGATACGACAAGGCTGTTCCCGGCGGTGACCGATCAGCCGCTGCCTGACCCCAGCCCGGCTCCAGCGCCGTTGCCCCCCACCACCCCAGTGACGCTGCCCGCGCCGTGGCCGCCGTCGTTCGACGAGCCCAAACCGGAACTGCTGCCGGCATCGACCCCTGCAGCACTGTCGCCATTGCCGCAGCCGTCGCCTGGGCTGACAGCGACACCAACGTTTGGGCCGACACCGACTTTGTTGCCCGCACCGGTGCCGGTGCAGGCACCTGTGCCGGTGCAGGCACCTGTGCCCACTCCGACGCCGTTACCCACGCCCATGCCCGCGCCGTTACCGGAGCTGGCATCGGAACCCGACGACAGAACCACCGTCACCCCGATCATGCCGCCGGAAACCTTCACCGTGAGTCCGCTGGCTCCGCAGGTGCGACCGGCCCCGATTCCTCCGGTAACCCCCGTCCCGCAGGGGCTGTCGGTACGGGCACTGCTGGCGTTTTCCGACGGACGGGTGGTGCCGCTGACCGGGCCGGTGGTGATCGGTCGCTCACCGCAACTAGTTCCGGGCGACGACGCGATGCTCATCAAGGTGTACAGCCCGAACCACGACGTCTCCCGTACACATCTGCGCGTTGATCCGCGCGGCAACACCTGGATGGTGTCCGACTTGAACTCCACCAACGGCACTTTGGTACGCCGTCCCGGTGAGGCCACCGTCATCGCCACCGAGGGCGCGCCCGTGGAGGCCGGGTTCGGTACCCTCGTCGCCTTGGGTGACAACGTGGTCTTCCGCATCGACCCCGTCTCGTAGGGTCATTCCGGCCTTGTCTTGTAGGGTCATTCCGGCCTTGTCTTGTAGGGTCATTCCGGCCCAGGAGCCGGAATCTCTTCGCTGTGGTTGGCTGCGGTCGTACTGGCTTTGTCTTGTAGGGTCATTCCGGCCTTGTCTTGTAGGGTCATTCCGGCCCAAGAGCCGGAATCTCTTCACTGCGATTGGCTACGGTCGCACCAGCCCTGTCTCGTAGGCGAACAACACCAGCGACACCCGGTCGCGGGCTTCCAGTTTGGTGAGCAGATGGCCGATATGAGTCTTGACGGTGCCGCCTGCCATGTAGAGGCTGGCGGCGATCTCGGCGTTGGTGGCACCCTTCGCCACCTCCACCAGCACCTCCAGTTCACGGTCGGTGAGCGTTGCCAGGCGGGCGTCAGGTTCCGTGTCGGGGGCGTCCGGGAGGCCGGGCACCACATGTTCCAGCAGCCGCCGGGTGGCGCTGGGGGCCACCACCGAATCGCCCGCAGCCACGGTGCGAATGGCTTGCAGCAGATCGTCGGGACGGGCATCTTTCAGCATGAAACCACTGGCTCCCGCCTTCAGACCCGCGAATACGTACTCGTCCAGATCGAAGGTGGTCAACACCAGCACCTTCGGGGAGCCGGGGCGCGCTGTCAGCAGTTTGGTGGCTTCTACGCCGTCCAACGTCGGCATCCGAATGTCCATCAGCACTACGTCGGCGGGTGTGCTCAGCAGCGCGGTCAGCGCGGTGCGTCCGTCACCCGCTTCGCCCACCACCCGCATGTCCGGTTCGGCGTCGATGAGCATACGGAACCCGCTGCGCACCAACTCCTGATCGTCCACCAAAAACACCCGCAAGGCCGCTTCGCTCACTTCGCTCTCCTGTCTGCCGTGTCGTGTTGTGCTGTGTCGCCGTGTTGAGTTTGCCGTTGGTTGGGGTTGTCAAAACTTCGGGCAAGTTCAATCATCGGAGGTTTCGGTTGGTTCTAGCAGCGTGAG
>JAIRRM010000099.1 GCA_031255975.1 Propionibacteriaceae bacterium
CAGGCCGTGGCGCAACTCACCGAGCATCGCGACAAGCTGGACGCCATCGTAATCGAACTGCTGGCCAATGAAACGCTGGACGAGGACGCGGTGTATGCCGCCGCCGGTATTGAGCGGCCACACGATGATCGCGAGATGGTGAAGACCAACACCAAAACGTCGCTGGATTCGCCGCGAGCCGTCCCCGATGCCCCGTGGGAGCCGCCGTCTGCTACCGAGAAGATTGACGGCTGAGTGGCGTGATGTTTGACAAAGTCAGTCGCTATCTCCGCAGGGTGAGGCGCATGGACTGGGGCCAGTTGTGGCGCTACGTCGGCAAGGTACAGGCCATAACCCATCGATCCAGGATCGCCATTCTTTGCGACATCTTCGGTTGTTCTGTGAAGTACTCCGCCGGGTATATGGACTACTTCGAGTATGAGTTCTTCCTGATGCCGCAGGCCGCCCGGAGGACGTATCTCACCATCAAGATAGCCATGGACATGGATCGCCGTTACAACGCCGGAGCCAGGCGCGAGGTTTTCGATGACAAGATCGCCATGCACCAGGTCTTCGACGATCTGATGGGGCGAGAATGGCTGAATCTAAACACCACTACGAGCACCGAACTGGAGGGGTTCGCGGCGCGACACCCCCAGGTGATCGTAAAGCCGCCCGCTGGATCGGCCGGCGTGGGCATTGAGGTGCTTAAGTTGCCCCCGGGTACCGATTTCGCGGCGCTACATGGCCGACTGGTCGCCGCCGGGCAGACCCTGATGGAGCCCGTGCTGCGCAATCATCCGGATCTTGATCGCCTCTATCCAGGCTCCCTGAACACCATGCGCGTCATCACGTTTGCGCGTGACGGGGAGGTGTCGGTGCTGCGGGTGGTGCTCAAAGCCGGTAACGGCGGTGCCACCGACAACTTCGCCACCAACGGCATGTACACCTTTGTCGATGACATCGGCACCGTGTTCCTTCCCGCCATTGATCGCGAAGGCGACATTCACGAACGGCATCCGCTGACCGGCACCGCGTTCCGCGGTTTTCAGGTGCCGCTGTTCTCCGAGGCCCTTGCGCTGGTGCGACAGGCCGCGTTGCGGCTTCCCGAAGTGCCGTATGTGGGCTGGGACGTAGCGGTGACCCCCACCAACCCGGTGATTATTGAAGGCAACACCAGTTCCGGCATCTTCCAACCCAAATACTCGCTCAACCCCACCGGCATCGGCGACTTCCCAACGTATGAACGCGCCATGCGCTTCTGCGACGACGGACGCTTCGACAAACTGCCCCCGACATTGAAGCCCTGACCAGCCATGGAACAGCGCGCGCTCGGCGACACCGGCATCACCGTCTCCAGATTAGGCTTGGGCACGCTGACCTGGGGACGCGACGTGGACCCACCACAGGCCCGGAAACTGATGCGTGCGTTCGTCGCCGCAGGCGGCAACCTCATCGACACCGCCCCGGCGTACGGCGCTGGTTTGGCAGAACGGATCATCGGTTCGCTGATGCGCCACGATGTACCGCGAGAGCAGTTGGTGATCGCCACCAAAGCTGGTTTCGGCGGGCCAGACGGCGGCCAGCGTGTTGATGTGAGCCGTCAGGCGCTGCTCGCCGACCTGGAGGGTTCGCTGCAACGACTCGGCACAGATTACGTGGATATCTGGCAACTGCACGCCTGGGGCGAGGGGCTGAGCGAGGCACTGGGGGCGCTGGATTACGCGGTGGCGCGCGGCATGGCTCGGGCCGTCGGGGTGTGCAACTACGTGGGTTGGCAGTTAGGCAGCGCCGCCACCATCCAACTGCTGGGTGACGTCGGCACGACACGACTGTCTGTGGCCAGTAGCGAGTATTCACTGCTCGCGCGCGGTGCCGAAACAGAGGTGTTGCCCGCCTGCCGGTACCACGGTCTGGGATTTTTCGCCTGGGCGCCGTTGGGACGAGGTGTGCTGCCCGGACGCTATCTAGGCGGCGTCACACCCACCGACTCGCGGGCAGCGTCACCCGGCTTCGAGTGGTACGTAGAGCCATATCTCAACGCCAAGTCAATGGCCGTGGTAGACGCCCTGGCACACGCCGCCGAGGGACTGGGAATGACGCCACCTCAAGTGCCACTGCTATGGGTACGAGACGCCCCCGGCGTCACCGCCGTGCTACTAGGTGCCCGCAGCGCAGAACAGCTACAGCCCTACCTCGACGCCGAATCCAAAACCCTGCCAAACGAAATCGTCAGCGCCTTAGACGACATCACCGGTGGAGCGAACCTCTTGCGCTGAGGTGATGCGAACCACACGGCGCTACAACACACAGAGTGCGCTGTCGGCAACGAACACAACGAAGCAACCCAAAATCCACCACGTCGCGCTCGCGAAATGCTGTCCGTTATGCGGCAACGGATGCCGCAGCGACGCGCTGTAAGCGCCGCTTGGCGAGCCACGCTTTTACGCGCTCGCCGTTCGCGGAATACATGAGGATCGCTATCATCAGGAAAGACGTGATAAGGGAGCGCTGCTGCAGCGTGACCCCGATGCTCGCCAAGCCTTGCGAGATGATCGCGGTGGTTATGCAGCCCAAGACGATTGCGATGTTCTGATCGCAGAACCTAGCTACGACGCCGCCGATAAACAAGGGGAGCATCGCGCTGAATACCGCGGCCGAAGTACCTAGGCTCAGTTGCGCGGTCTGGGTTCCGTTATATGAAAGGCGTAGAAAACCGACCATAGCCACCAATGCGCCGCACATCATGTAACACACAAAAGCGTTGGTTTTCTCGTTTAAGCCGGTGTCCACGGCTATCTTCTGGCCGAACTGAATGGCACGGTAATTGAAGCCGAAGCGAGTGAAGTTAAGCACGACATACATAATCACCAGCCCAGCACCGAGCAGCAGAAGCATCGGAGTTATCCCCGTACCACCCAACAGTTCCGGCACCAAAGAGATATTAACCCCTTTGCCGCTTGATATCCCATACCCCAAGCCTTCGTAGGCGAGAGCCACACCCAGCGAGGTTATCATCGGCGGCAGGTTGAACAGGAGATAGAGGACGCCCGAGACAGCTCCCAGCGCCGCCCCCACGCCGACAAAAGTGAGCAGCATCGTAAACGAGTTCATACCGGTCTCTATTGCGATACGGCCGCTGATGATGCCAGCGAGCACGGCGGTGGCACCGAGGGAGAAATCGAATCTTCCCGCGAACAGGTGCAGCCCTAACGCGAATGCCGAGAACGCCGACATACACACCGCGTATAGGAACGCCCTGAAACCACCCTGCTCTGCCCAGAACGGCACGCCTTTCAACTCACAGATTATGAGCATCAGTGCGAGCGTCGCAACCGGAACGGCTAGCGACAGCCCAGCATTCTTCAACAGCCGCTTTACACGGTTGGCATCATTCATGCGCGCCTATCCCCTATCTGTTGCCTCGCCCCCGCTCCGGCGGGCGAGGGCGAGGCAATATGTCAGTTAATAGAGATTGAAAT
Organism: Propionibacteriaceae bacterium; assembly: GCA_031255975.1. Lineage (GTDB taxonomy): Bacteria > Actinomycetota > Actinomycetes > Propionibacteriales > Propionibacteriaceae > WRGV01. Next base: position 3,462 of record JAIRRM010000099.1, read on the forward strand.
TGCTACTTGTGGAGCTTCGCCAGCGCGTCATAGTCGAGCGCCGCGAACTCCGCGAAGGTTTCCCGGGTGACATCAGGATGCAGTCGAACTATGTAGTTCTCCATGATCTCCTTGTTGAAAGCCGGATTTGCGACCGCGTCGAGCGCCATCCTCTCATTGAACTCCTCAAGCGATCCCGCATTCCAGAATGGCCCTTGCAACCTGGAACCAGTGCCATCAGCGGCTTTGACAACATCGGCATGACCGTCGATGGCGTTGATGAGCGCTACGACGCTGGGACCCATGCTGGAGGGGTATTTGCCAACCAGATACTGCAAAATGCCAGCCTCGAACGAAGCCTGTGCGGTTGGCGTGAACGCACCAACCTCATTCATCCTCGCACCGGTGATGCCGACACCGCTCAGCAGGGTGTTCACATCCTGGCTGCCCTCTGCGCTCATGAGAATAGTGTCGAAGCTCTTCCCACTGACGGCGGCGGTGAACCGCTCATTGAAGGTGGGATCTATAGCTTCGTAGCCGGCCAACCCATAGATGGTGCTGATGTTGAGCCCGGAGGTGCCGGTTGCGAACTCGCCGATACCGGGGCCGAGAACCACACTGCCGCTTGTCGGCTCGGTGTAAACCGCGCCAGCCTCGATCAGCGCGTCGCGGATGCCATAGAACCTCTGGACGTGCATGTCGGAGGGGATGGAAAGCCCAAGGAGGGCCCCGTACACCAAGATGTCCTTTGAGCCGTTCGCAACGAAGTACTGCGCCGCTGAGTACCCAGCGGCGTACTCATCTTCAAGCGACGGGCCCATCGTGCCGAGGTAGTACGGCAGATCCTTTACCGCGTCATAATTCTCTTGAGTGGACAGGCCGCCGCCGCGGACATACCACATTCCAAGTTCGTTTGCCTTCTCAATGGCGGCGACGGTATCTACTACACCGAGGATGCCCTGGCAACCGGCCAACTTCAGTTCTTCAACTCCCCTGACCGCCGCGTCGCTATCCGTTCCGGGAGCGGGGACGAACTTGAACTCAACGTTCAACGCTGCCGCGACGTAGTCGTTCAGGTAGTTGTTCCACTCGATCTGTTCCGCGGCGGTATCAGAGAAGGGAATGACGCCGATAACGTACTTAGGGGCGGTGGTATCCCCTCCAGAAGGGGTGTCTGTGTCATCGGAGCAGGCGGCGAACAGCGGCAGGCACGTCATGAGTGCGAGCGGCAGTGCAAGAGCCCGACGAATGGATAGTTTTGTAAACATTTCTTCCAATCCTTGTTGCTATTTGCTTAGAACATCTCCGCCCGGGACAGCATTTTTTCCCGGTAGGAGAACGACGCCACGAATACCACGGCCAAAAACAGCACCGCTTTGTAAACCTGGCTCCAACCTGTTGTGATGCCCTGCATCGTTAGAATCTGCGACAAGAGCACCATCGAAAATGAGCCGATGATACCGGCCGAGATTTTGCTGTAAGCGCCTCCCGCGAGTGGCATACCGCCGAACACGATCGCCATCATGACATCCATGCCAAGCGAGACGCCGGTATTGGCGGTAACCGCGCGCGAGCGGGCTATCAGTAGGAAAGCTGCGATCCCCACGGCAGAACCAGAGATGAGGAACGTCAGTATGGTTTGTTTTGCGATGGATATACCGGTCTGCTCGGCGACCTTCGGATTTCCGCCGAGGACCTTGTTCCGCCTGCCCATCTTTGTGAAGTTGAACAGCACTAGACAGATCAAGAAAAAGACCAGCACGAATCCCAACCGCAGGTATGGGTTGTCCAACGCCTTGATCGGTTCGACCATGGTGGTCGTCACTCTCAGATCGGTCTTGCCGCCGAGCAATATCTGTAGCGTGGCCGTCAGCACCGACATCATCGCGATAGTCATCACAAAAACCGGCATCCTGAACACGGCAGACAAAACGGAGTTGACAAACCCGATGGCCATCCCAACCACGAGGCAAACCAGGAACATGCCGACCACGCCAGCACCGGCGTTGTAAGCCATAATTCCCAGACAAACCGAGACTGCGGCACCGACACCCAATGAGATGTCGAACGAGCCCAGTGAGAAGATGAACACCGCCCCGGTGGACATGATGGCCATCGTGGCCACCTGATCGATAAACGTCTGGATATGAAGTGACGTCGGCCTGAAATTGGTTGAAATCAGATACAGCACTATCAGCAGCGCTAGCCCGGCGAAGGGCAGCAACCTCCTGAGCATGCCCATCACCACGCGCAAGTCAATGCCCTTCTTAGACGCTGTCACGGTTTCCGCGCTCATTAGTCTCCCTAGACCATGTAGTCGATAATCTGAGCCTCGGTGAGGCTTTCCGAACGTCTGAACTCTTTGGCGATCTTGCCGTCCTTCATAATCAGCAGCCGATCTGACATCCCGATAAGCTCCGTCAACTCCTCGGAGATCATGATGATCGAGACGCCTTCTTGCTTCAGGCGGTACATCAACTGGTACATCGCCTGTTTTACGCCGATGTCGATACCGCGCGTGGGGCAGTCAAGAATCATGATGCGACTCTCCGCACCGACCCACTTCCCGAACACAACCTTCTGTTTGTTACCACCGGACAGTTGGTTGACAAGCTGTTCGTCCGAGGTGCACTTTATTTGGAAATCCTCGACCTGCTTTTTCGCATAGGTACGCTCAACCCCTGGCCAGATGAGTCCGAATTTCGCGATCTTGTCTATGCCCGCCGACACTATGTTGTCGCGGATAGGCGCTCGCAGCAGCAACGCCTCGGTGTCTCTATCCTTGGAAACGTAACCGATAGCGTTTCGCATGGCCGTCGTCACACTGTTGATACGGGTACCGTCGGCGGTGACCACCTCTCCGCCCGTCGGTGCCAAAAAGCCGAACAGCACCTTGCCGAGAGGGTGCATACCGCAATGGGACATGCCACCAATGCCCAGTATCTCGCCCTTGTGCAGTTCAAGGCTCACGCCGTCAAGAGAATGGCCAACCAGATCCCGCGCCGAAAGCACCACCTCATCCGAACTGCTGCCATCAAAATCGGAGCGGTAATAGTCGCCTTTCAGTTCGCGCCCTATCATCAACTGCTTGATCGTGTCCAGGCTGAAATCTGCCTTATCGAGCGAACGCACCACGCTGCCATCACGTAACACGGTGAGTCGAGTACATACGCTCATAACCTCATCGATGTCGTGCGAGATGAATATGACCGACTTCCCCGCCGCCCTTTGCTGCTCCATCAGCGTGTAAAGAATCTGCCTGCCTCGTTGTGAAACCGCGGTCGTCGTCTCGTCCACGACGAACAGTTCCGGCTGCTTCGCCCAAACCTTAGCTATCTCAATGATCTTGCGATCTTGCAGATTCAGGGTGAACGCGGGAAGACTCGGATCAATGTCGTCAACACCGATGGAATGCAAGGCGGCAGTTGCCATCTCTACCAGCTTGGCCTTGTTCAGAAACCCGAACTTGCCGTACTTGTCGTAATCGCCCAGCGCGATGTTCTCGGCAATCGAAATCCCGGCGATTACCCCATTCTCCTGCACGATCATGCCGACGCCCTTGTTCAGCGCATCGGTCATGGAGGAGGGCTTCCATGGCTGGCCGGCAAACAACATCTGCCCCGAGGTCGGTGGCTGAATGCCAGCGATGATCGACGTAAGCGTGGACTTCCCCGAGCCGTTTTCGCCAATGAGCCCCAGTATCTCGCCGCGCAGCACCTGGATGTTCACCTTATCCAGCGCGGTGACCACCCCGAACTTTTTGACCATGTCGTGAATCTCTACGATCACGTCGCGCGCGGCGACAGGAGAGGCGTCGTACTCCTCACGTTCTGCTGTGGGTGCCACATCTTCAGGGGCACAGCGTTGGTCAGAATGCACAATCAACCTCCTGTGTCTGCTGCTGTAGCTCTGGTCGCAACATGTCAGAGTTCTAGCGCGAATATCGAGACATGCGTTCGTTCAGTACGACAGGCCGTCTCCGAATCGGAAGGTGGGGTTCTCGGTATCAAACGGCACATCTGAGCGCGAAGCGACTACCGCGGCCATCGAACTGGGGATGTCGAAAGGCAGCTTCCCTTGAGGTTGATCTTTGCCAAACAACACATCCACCCAGGCAAAATCGCTGGTCCCGTATGTCACCGTCAACGCTGCCGCCGCGGCTACCAACGGGGCTATGATCGCCGGACGATCCAGATAGACATCCACCACCACTGGGGCGATCGCCGCCAACTCCGTCAAATGCGCGATGGTTTCAGCGGGGAACTCCAGTGACCCGGCATGGAAGAATGACTCAAAACCAGTGCCACGCTCGTCGAACGGTGCCTTCAGCCGCACCAGGATGACGGCAGCCTGCTCCGGGCTGTCCACCACCTGCGCCACTCCATCCAGAGCGGTCGGATTCACCCCTTCGGCGTAAACCGTGATCCCTTCCGACAACGGTAGTTGGCCATTGTTGTGCAGCAGGGTGACCGAGGCCCGCTGGGCCGCCAAGCCCGCATCGCGGAAGGCTTCGCAACCGACGATGATGGACGCCGTTTCGGCGGCGACGTGCCGATTCTCGAACAAGCCGAGGCGGAACTTCTCCGTGAGCAACCGTAGTACGGACTGATCCAGCCGCGCCTCGGACACTCGCCCGGCACGCACCAACTCGACCAGCGCCGATGAGCACATCTCGCCGCCGAACTGATCGACACCGGCGTCCAGCGCCTTGATGATCCGTTCATCGCGGCTGAGTTGCTCCACCCCCCAAGCGCGAGCCGGGAACGGCGCGCCGAACAACTCCGCGTCGGTCAGTAGCCCCCAGTCGGTGCAGATGATGCCGGTGAAGCCGAGTTCATTACGCAACAGATCTGTGAGTACTCCCTTGTTAAAGCCGAAGCCGACCTCTTCGTATTCGGTGCCGACCGGACGACCGTAGTAAGGCATGATCTGCGAAGTGCCAGCCGCAATGGCCGCGATGAACGGCTTCAGGTGGTAGCCGAACTGTCCACCGGGATACACCTGATCTTTGCCGTATTCGAAGTGTGGGTCTTCCCCATCCTTCTGCGGCCCGCCGCCGGGGAAGTGCTTGGTCATCGCCGCAACTGACTCTGGCCCCAACGCCTCCCCTTGCAAACCGCGGATGTACGCCACGCCGAGTTTGCTGGAAAGCTCGGCGTCTTCGCCGAACGTACCGTTGCACCGCGCCCAGCGCGGCTCGGTGGACAGGTCGATCTGTGGATGCAGAGCGAGCCTAATGCCGACGGCCACGTACTCCTGTCGCATGATGTCGGCGAAGCTCTCCACCACCGCCGCATCGGCGATCGCGGCCAAGCCGAGGGTCTCTGGCCATTGAGAGAATGGCCCAGCGAGCATCGCCGCCCCCGGATTGTCGGTGAAGCCATGTCGCGGATCGGTGGAGAAGGTTATCGGAAGCCCGATGCCAACCTGAGCCGCTAAATCCTGGGCGGCATTGTGCCATTCGGCCATTTCGCGCCCGGAATTGAGCGAACCAATCAGGTTAAAGTGGTTGAGCCGCCGTTTTTCGATCATGCTCTGTAGCGACGGCAGCCCGAAAATCGCGGTGCTCTCGCCCAGTGGGCCATATGAGGCCATGGTCTGGAACATCAGCCCGGCTTTATCTTCCAGGTCCAACCGGGTAAGAAGATCAGCCGCTCGCTGCTGCGGATCAAGGGACGGGTCTTGATAAGGATAGGTAGCTTCAGCCATCGCCTAATTCCAACTTCTCTGTTGCCTGGGCATCTTTATGATGTGCGGCCACGCTAACACACAAACCGGCACTAGTGTAGGTTTTTATTGCCAAGTCTGAGAAGATTCTCATTGGGTCGCTTAGAATCGGCTGTTGGAACCAATTAGCAGGATGGAAAGTCATGTCCAAAACCGCCTCGTCTGTTACGCGTAAATCCACTGATACGCACGACACGGCCAATACACGCGAGCGCGGATACGCCAAAGGACGAGCTAAACGACAAGAGATCATCGAGGCGGCCACCGCCGTCTTCAGCGAAGCGGGGTACAACCGTTCGTCCATTCAGGAGATCGCCAGCCGTTGCTCCCTCACCCGCGCCGGGCTGGCTCACTACTTCCCGAACAAGAAATCGATCCTACAAGCCGTCTTGGCTTGGCGGGACGAGACGGAGATGGCTGGTTTCCGCGCCCGAGGATCGGCGCGCGGTGGGCTATACGTGCTGCGCGAGATGGTGAATCTCGTCCGTACCAATGAGACCATGCCCGGCATGGTTTCGCTCTACACGATGCTGTCGGCGGAAGCGACCGCCCCCCACCACCCCGCCCATGCCTATTTCGCCGCCCGCTACCAGCGCCTCGTCGCCGGAACCGAATGGGCGATTAAGCAGGCCCAGACCGCTGGTGACATACGCCCTGGCGATGCGCACTCCCTGGCCGTCAGCTTGATGGCCCTGATGGACGGACTGCAACTCCAATGGCTACTCGGTGGCTACCGTCTGGACATGGCAGCGGTGCTGGAAGCGGCTATCGAGTCCACCCTCATGCCTACCGCGAACTGGCGCATCGACCCCGAATAGCGCCACCGCTCACAACCAAGCCCCCGACTGAACCCCGCCGTTCCCGGAAACTGAAATCACGCCAGGTCGAGGAAATGATCCAGCACCCGGGCACCGAAACGCAGCGACTCCAACGGCACCCGCTCGTCTACCCCGTGGAACATAGCGTTGAAGTCAAGTTCCGGCGGCAGTTTCATAGGGCAAAACCCAAAACAGCGAATGCCGAGTTTATCGGCGAAGTTCTTAGAATCGGTGCCCGCTGACAACAGGTAAGGCACGGCCTTGGCCGCCGGGTCTTCGCGTTGTAGCGCCACCTGCATGGCATCCACTAACTGTCCGGCGAACTCCGTCTCGATGGACGGGCAATCGCTCACCGTCTCCACTCGTACCTTCTCACCCACCAACTCCTTCACCGTGGCCAGCATCTCGTCGCGTCGGCCCGGAATGAAACGTCCGTCGATCACGGCTTCGGCACGGGTCGGAATGACGTTGGAGGCATATCCGGCGTCCAGGCGCGTCGGGTTGGTGGTGTTGGACATGCAGGCACCGATCATGCGCGCGATGCCACCGAGGCGAGAGAGCGTCGTCTCGATGTCGTCATA
>JAIRRM010000158.1 GCA_031255975.1 Propionibacteriaceae bacterium
GCCAGCCCAGCTAAAGCTTCAAAACCAATGCCCCAATCGGCGCTGAGTTATCAATTTGCAAGTTTTTGCCAGGGGCACCTCGGGGTTTGGCTCTGATAGCGACGCTGTTGCTCATGGCCGCTGGAGGTTGCAAGGTATCGCTATCATCGCGTCGGAGGGTGGTTAGCCAGTTCTGCCGCCCCTTCACGCAGGAAACGTCGGCGTTGCCAACTAGAGTTGCTCCATGACCAAGCTGCTGCTCGTGGACGGCTACTCGATGGCGTATCGGGCGTTCTATGGGGTGCCGGTGGATAATTTCGCCACCAGTACCGGCCAGTACACCAACGCCGTGTACGGGTTTTTCTCGATGCTGCTGCCGGTCATCAAGGCCCAGCGCCCCACGCATATCGGGGTGGCGTGGGATGCGTCGCGCGCGAGTTTTCGTACCAGCGAGTATCAGGGTTACAAGGCAACTCGCGCTGATGCGCCGCCGCAGTTTGCTGGGCAACCGCAGTTGATCCGCGAGATTCTGGACGCGGCGAACATCACCCATCTGGAGAAAGCCGACTACGAGGCGGATGACATCATCGCCACTTTAGCGGCGCGGGGTGCGGCGCAAGGCATGGAGGTGTTGATCTACTCCGGCGACCGTGATCTGATCCAGATGGTCACCGACCAGGTGAAGTTGCTCTGGCCGAATCGCGGTGTCGGTGGCCCGCAGCTATTGGGGCCGGTGGAAGTGGAGGCCAAATACGGCGTGCCCCCGGCGCGGTACCCAGAGTTGGCGGCGCTGGTGGGGGAGACGAGTGATAACCTGCCCGGTGTTCCCGGAGTAGGGCCGAAGACCGCCGCGAAGTGGATCAACAGTTTTGACGGTCTCGACAATCTGCTGGCTCACGCCGCTGAGGTGGCGGGCAAGGCGGGTGAGAGCCTCCGGGGGCATGTGGCCGACGTGCGTCGTAATCGTCATCTCAACGCGCTGGTGACCACCCTTGAGCTGCCCTGTGGCCCATCCGACCTCGTTATGAAACCCGCGGACGCCGTGGCCATCAATCGATTGTTCGACGCTTTGCAGATACGACACCTGCGCTATGAACTGTTGGAGCTGCTGGGAGCCGATCTGCCGGTTGCGGCACCGGGTGAGCCGGTGGCGTCAACCCGCACGGCCAAGGTGCTCGCTCCGGAGGAATTGGCCACCTGGTTGGCGGCGCAGGGCGACGCGCTTGTCGGCATCGACTTCTCTGGCAAATGGGGTCGAGGAGTTGGCGACGTCATCGCGTTGGCTCTGGCGGGTGAGACCGACGCGATCTGGCTGGACACCGCCGCGCTGAGCCCAACCGATGACGCGGCGTTGGCCGCATGGTTGGCAGAGCCCACGGCTCCGAAAGCTATACACGGCGCGAAGGGGCCGCTGCTGGCCTGCTGGCAACACGGTTGGGAACTGCGAGGCATCAGCAGCGACACCGAATTGGCGGCCTACCTGTTGCGCCCGGATCAGCGGATGTATGGCCTTGATTCGCTAAGCCAGCAGTTCCTGCGGCGCCCGCTAATTTCGACTGCCGCGAAACCGCTTGCCGCCCAAGGGGTGCTCGATTTCGGCGAGGTGGACGACGCCGTGCGTGACGAAGCCATAGCGCGCGCCGGTGCGGTGCTCGATCTCGCCGCCGCTCTGGGAGCCGAACTCGACAAGGTTGACGAACAGGCGCTGCTGAGCGATATCGAATTACCGCTCACCCGCATCCTCGCCAAGATGGAAGCGGTCGGTATCTGTATCGACGACGAACTACTGACACGGCTGCGCGCTGATCTGAATGACCGCGCCACCGCGGCGGAGCGTGCCGCGTATGAGGTGATCGGAAAGCAGGTGAACCTCGGCAGCCCCAAGCAGCTTCAGGTGCTGCTTTTCGACGAACTCCAGATGCCGAAGACCAAGAAGATCAAGACCGGCTACACCACCGACGCTGAGGCGTTGGCAGACCTGTACGCAAAGACGGAGCATCCGTTTCTGGCGCAACTGCTGCAACACCGCGATGCTGTGAAACTACGCCAGATGATCGATACCCTGCTGGCGACGATCGCCGCGGATGGGCGTATCCACACCACCTTTCAGCAAACCGTGGCCGGTACCGGCAGGCTTTCCAGCGCCGATCCGAACTTGCAGAACATCCCGGTGCGCTCCGACGAGGGGCGGCGGATGCGCGAAGCGTTCGTGGTGGGCTCGGGCTATGACGGGTTGCTCAGCGTCGATTATTCACAGATCGAGATGCGGGTGATGGCCGACGCCTCCGGCGACGCGCAACTCATTGAGGCGTTCCGTTCCGGTGTCGACTTCCACACTGTAACCGCCTCGCGGGTGTTCGACATTCCGGCGAGCGAGGTCACCCCGGAGCAGCGTTCGTCAGTCAAGCAGATGAACTACGGGTTGGCGTATGGCCTCTCGGCGTACGGGTTGGCCAGCCGTCTCGGGGTGTCGGTGGTGCAAGCCCGGGCACTGATGGAGGACTATTTCGCCACCTTCGCCGGGGTGCGCGACTACCTGCACGGTGTGGTGGACGAAGCCAAGCATGTCGGCTACACCCAAACCCGCTTTGGCCGTCGCCGCTATCTACCTGATCTGAACTCTCCCAACTATCAACTGCGCGAGATGGCGGAGCGAGCCGCGTTGAACGCGCCGATCCAGGGCACCGCCGCAGACATCATCAAAGTGGCGATGATCCAGGTGGATGCCGCGTTGAGCGCTACCGGGCTCAAATCCCGGATGCTGCTGCAGATTCATGACGAACTGCTCTTCGAGGTGGCGGCGGGGGAGCGAGAACAACTCACTCGGTTGGTGAGCGAGGTGATGCGTAACGCAGCTGACTTGGCGGTTCCGCTGGAGGTGTCGGTGGGGTTCGGGTCGTCTTGGGCCGCCGCAGCGCACTGAACCTACCAGTATTCCAAGGCATACGATGGCGGCTTCGGGTGTGACGTGGCTTGTGATCGTACAAAAGCGAAACATGGATGGTTGTACGCCGTGTGGTCGGGCTGATAGTCTGATGGGGCGCTGCGCCGCAGTGCCCCGTTCGTTGTGCTCCGGCACCTCCGGCGGGTCAGTTTTACGTAACGTATTTTCAGCAATCGGAGCCCTACTACATGACCTCAAATGAGGCAGTCGTCGCGGTAGACGACTTCGGCTCGCCGGAGGCTTTTGAAGCCGCGGTTGACGCCACAATCAAGAACTTCAATGACGGTGACATCATCAAAGGCATCGTCGTCAAAGTAGACCACGACGAGGTGCTCGTCGATGTGGGCTACAAAACCGAGGGGGTCATCCCCTCGAAGGAACTTTCCATCAAGCACGACGTGGATCCCAACGAGATCGTCAAGATCGGCGATGAGGTCGAAGCCCTCGTGCAGCAGAAAGAGGACAAAGAAGGCCGCCTGATCCTGTCCAAGAAGCGCGCCCAGTATGAGCGCGCCTGGGCGGTGGCCGAACAGGTCAAGGAAGAGGACGGCGTCGTCAAAGGCACGGTCATTGAGGTCGTAAAGGGCGGCCTCATTGTGGACATCGGCCTTCGCGGCTTCCTGCCGGCGTCACTGGTGGACATGCGTCGGGTGCGCGACTTGCCGCCGTTCATCGGCACCGAGATCGAGGCCAAGATCATCGAACTCGACAAGAACCGCAACAACGTGGTGCTGTCGCGCCGCGCCTGGCTGGAGCAAACCCAGTCCGAGGTTCGCCAGACGTTCCTTGACAACCTGGAGAAAGGCCAGATCCGCAAGGGTGTGGTCTCGTCTATCGTCAATTTCGGCGCGTTCGTCGATCTGGGCGGCGTGGATGGCTTGGTGCATGTCTCTGAACTGTCCTGGAAGCATATCGATCATCCGAACGAGGTCGTCGAAGTCGGGCAACCGGTCACCGTCGAGGTGTTGGAGGTGGATCACGACCGCGAACGGGTGTCGTTGTCGCTGAAGGCGACGCAGGAAGACCCGTGGCAGACGTTCGCCCGTATTCACAAACTGGGTGAGGTCGTGCCGGGCAAGGTCACCAAGCTGGTGCCGTTCGGTGCTTTCGTGCGCGTCGAAGACGGCATTGAGGGCCTGGTGCATGTCTCCGAGTTGGCTGGGCGTCACGTTGAGATCCCGGAGCAGGTGGTCAGCGTCGGCGACGACGTGATGGTGAAGATCATCGACATCGACCTGCCACGTCGCCGTATTTCGCTCAGCCTCAAGCAGGCGAACGAAGGTGTTGACGTTACCGCGGAGGAGTTTGATCCCACGCAGTACGGCATGGAGGCTTCGTACGACGAGAAGGGCAACTACATCTATCCCGAAGGTTTCGACCCCGAGACTAACGAGTGGAAGCCCGGTTATGACGAACAGCGCCAGGCCTGGGAGGCGCAGTACGCCGAAGCGCGTGCCCGTTTCGAGGCCGTGAAGAAGCAAGCCGCCGAAGCCGAAGCCGCCGACATGGCTGCCAAGGTGGAGGCCTCGCAGGACACGACCAGCTACAGTTCTGCTACGCCGGAGGCCGAGGGTTCGCTCGCTTCCGATGAGGCGTTGCAGGCGTTGCGCGAGAAGCTCACCGGCGGCGCACAGTAACACACTGGAATCATTCGCGAGAGCCCATCCCGAGAATCGGGGTGGGCTCTCGCGTTTTCGTTCCCGCGGGTGTTCCATCTGGCAATATGGCACTATGCGCAAGCTTCGTGTTGCCCTCGCCGGGGGTATCGCCTCTGGGAAATCACTGGTGGCCCATCTGTTTGAGGAACTCGGCGCGGTGGTGGTTGATTACGACGTGCTGGCACGTCAGGTGGTCGAGCCGGGTACGCCTGGGCTTGAGGTGTTGGCGCGGGTGTTCGGTTCGGGCATCCTCCGCGCCGATGGCACTCTCGACCGGGAAGAACTCGCCGAGGTGGTCTTTGATGACGATGCCTCGCGTGAGAACCTGAACGCGATCCTCCATCCGCTGATCCGGGCCGCGGCCCGCGAAGCCGACGAAACGGCACCCGATGACTCCATCGTCGTCCATGTCATTCCACTACTGGTGGAGACGGGCTCGACGCGCGATTTCGACAAGATAGTGGTGGTGGATGTGCCGATCGAAACGCAGATCGAGCGGTTGATGAGCCGTAACGGTTACAACCGAATGCAGGCAAAGAAACGCATCGCCGCGCAGGCCACTCGGGAGGCGCGTCTTGCCGTGGCCGATTACGTGATCGACAACTCCGGGACGATTCCGGAGGCGATGGAACAGGCCAGGGCCATCTGGGAGGAACTCAAAACGTCGTGACGTAGGTGGCCGACGGGCCCAAACTGGGGCCTATGACAAGCCGCAAGAGTTCCGCAAGAGTTCACCTGCCATTCACTTGGGGTTGGGCGGCTGTGCAGACTGCGCGCATAGCGTCCTAGCTATGAAGTATGACAAGTCTGTGAAGTCACTACTCGCGGTGATCGCTGTCGCCGCGTCGCTGCTGCTAACCGCCTGCTCTGCCAGTAATGAAACCCCGAACGGCACGCCGCCTGTATCGGATACCGGCACCCCAAAGGTCAGCGGCACTCTCAACCTGGGTGGTTCCAGCGCCCAGACCGCCGCTCAAACGACGTGGCGCGCCGGTTTTCAAGACGCCAACGCCGCCGCCAACGTGAACTACGATCCGGTCGGTTCCGGTGCCGGACGTACCGGATTCGCCGACGGTGCTTACGCGATGGCCGGTACCGATGACGCCTTCAAGATCAGCGACATCGCCAGCAGTGATTTCAAGCTGTGCGTGGCCGGAACCGGGATCGTCGAACTGCCCGTATACATCTCCCCGATCGCCGTGGCCTACAACCTGCCAGGTGTGACCAACCTCAATCTGGATGCCGCCACCACCGCTGGTATCTTCGCCGGTGCCATCACCAAGTGGAATGATCCGGCCATCGTGGCTCTCAACGCTGGGACCACGCTGCCAGAGTTGACCATCACCGCAGTGCATCGCTCCGATAAGTCGGGCACCACCGGCAACTTCACCGATTATCTGAGTGATGCCGCCGCGTCGGTTTGGACCTTCGGACGTAGCGAGACCTGGCCGGAGTCGCTGGGTGGTGAGGCCGCCGAGAAGACACAGGGGATGCGGCAGGCAATTGAAGCCGCCAACGGAGCCATCGGCTACCTCGACGCCAGCCAGGCCAGCGGTTTGGGCATGGCGCGGCTAATGGTGCGGGGCAACGCCGTGGCCCCCGTCGCTGAGGCCGCCGCGAAAGCTCTCGCCGGATCGCAACTGGAGCCTGGCCGTGACGATGCCGACTTGGTGTTCGACATCAACCGCGTACCCACCGACGCATCGGCCTACCCACTCATCATGGTGAGTTACCTGGTGGCCTGCCAGCAGTATCAAGACGGCACCACCGCCGAGTTGGTCAAGGCATACGTCTCCCATGTGGTTAGCAGAGAAGGCCAGGCCGCAGCGGCTGGAGACGCTGGTTCGGTCAGCCTGTGGGAAGACGCGGCTTTGCAGCGGCGTGTCGGAGAAGCCGCGGCCAGTATTCGATAGGAAAACACAGGTGAGCGACGTGCTACCGCCATCGGAGGCAGGGCAGGTTGGAGCGCGTAGATTGGACGCGCTCCACCTGCTCACCCTGAGCGCAGCGCTGGCAACATTGCTGTTATTGGGCGGGGTCGTGGTCTTCCTCGGCATCGAGGGAGCCCCGGCCCTATCCGGCACCTCGGAGAATTTGCCCGCTGGGGCCAGTTCCATTTGGGCGCTCGCCTGGCCGCTGCTGTACGGGTCGGTGTGGGCGTCTTTCCTCGCCATCTTGCTGGCCGTGCCGGTGGGCGTCGGAGTGGCGGTTTTCGCGGTGTTTATGGCGCGGGGTGCCTTGGGCCGCTGGTTGGGCACCGCCATCGACGTGCTGGCGGCGGTGCCGTCCGTGGTATACGGTCTGTGGGGGTTGGCGGTGATCGCACCTCGCGCCGTGCCCGTATACGAATGGCTTTCGACGCGATTGGGCTGGATCCCGTTCTTCGCGGGCACACCCTCGACAACCGGCCGTACCATCCTCACCGCGGCGTTAGTGCTGGCGGTGATGATCTTGCCGATTGTGTCAAGCGTGTCGCGGGAGGCGATTCGGTTGGTGCCCAGCAGTTCCACCGAGGGGGCACAGGCGTTGGGAGCGACTCGCTGGGAGATGATCCGCACCGTGGTGTTGCCCGAGGCGCGCTCCGGCATCGTCGCTGGGGTGATGCTGGCGTTGGGGCGCGCGCTCGGTGAGACGATGGCGGTGGCCATGGTGTTGTCACCCAAACCATTCCTGGTATCACTACGGCTGCTGACCTCAGAGAATCCAGGTACCGTCGCCGCGTACATCGCGCAGAACTATCCGGAAGCGCACGGCCTTGAGGTGAACGCCCTGATCTGGTTGGGGTTGCTGCTGTTCGCGGTGACCTTCGCGGTGAGCTTCCTGGCCCGGGCGATTGTGAGAAGAAGCGGGGGTGGTAGCAGATGAGAATCGCCAGAAAACGCCGTATCGCCGATCGCGGCTTCACCATCGCGCTGGCCTGCTGCGGGTTACTCGCGCTGATTCCGCTCATCTCGGTGGTGTGGACGACGGCCTCCCGCGGGTTAAGGCGGCTGGATTGGGACTTCTTCACCCAGTCGATGCGTGGCATCACCGGTGCCGGTGGCGGTGCGTTGCACGCCATCACGGGCACATTGCTCATCACCTTCGCGGCTACGCTCATCGCGGTGCCTATCGCGATTGGTACCGCGCTTTGGCTGGTGGAGTACGCAGCCGGTTCGACAAGCCCGGTCATCAGGGCACTGGCGCGCACGGTGCGGGCCGTCATTGATGTGATGGCGGGCATCCCGTCCATCGTCGCCGGTTTGTTCATGTACGCGGTGATCGCGGTGACGGTGGGGCCGGGGTATCGTAGCGGGCTCGCCGGAGCGATGGCGTTGGTCATCATCATGGTGCCGGTGGTGGAACGCTCCGGCGAGGAGGTGTTGGCTCGGGTGCCATCCGAACTGCATGAGGCGGCGTTGGCGCTCGGGGTGCCGAAATGGCGGATGATCCTGAAGGTGGTGCTGCCCACGGCGTTGCCGGGACTGGTGTCCACGTTGCTGCTCGGCGTATCCCGGATCATCGGGGAGACCGCGCCGCTGCTGCTGGTGGCGGGCTTCACCGATTCGATGAACTACGACCTCACCGACGGACGCATGGTGTCACTGCCGGTGTATGTGTACTCGCAGTGGCAGAACAAAGGCGTGGACGCCGCCGCGTACGACGACCGTGCCTGGACGGCGGCGTTGGTGCTGCTGGCCGGGGTGGTGCTGCTACATGGGCTGGCGCGACTTGTGGTGCGCAGACGAAATCAAACAAGGTAACCAAGGTGGCTGAGAACAGATGACAATCGAAATAGAAAACCTGAACGCTTACTACGAAGGTCTGCAAGCGGTGTCCGACGTGAGCATGTCCATCCCGGAGCGGGCGGTGACGGCGTTGATCGGGCCGAGTGGCTGTGGAAAGTCCACCCTGTTGCGCTGCATCAACCGGATGCACGAGATCGTGCCGGGGGCCCGTGTCGGCGGCGGCGTCCGGTTGGACGGAGCGGATCTGTACGCGGCTGACGCCGACCCGGTGGAGGTACGCGCTCGGGTGGGCATGGTGTTTCAGCGCCCCAACCCATTCCCTACCATGTCCATCGCCGAGAACGTACTGGCCGGTTTCCGGCTACGTGGCGAAAGACTGTCGAAAGCGGACTCCGAGAGTGTTATCGAACGGGCCCTGCATTCCGCGAACCTGTGGGATGAGGTGAAAGACCGGCTGAAACGGGCCGGAACCAGTCTCTCCGGTGGGCAGCAGCAGCGCTTGTGCATCGCTAGGGCGTTGGCGTCCCGGCCCGATGTGCTACTGATGGACGAGCCGTGCTCTGCGCTCGATCCGGCTTCCACTCAGGCCATCGAAGACCTGATAGCTATGTTGCGCGCTGAACACACCGTGGTGATCGTCACCCATAATCTGCCGCAAGCGGCGCGGGTGGCCGACCGGGTGGCGTTTATGGCGACGACAGAGACCGGAGACGGTGGGCACCTGATCGAGTACGGCACTACGGACGAAATGTTCAACCATCCGGTGCGATCCGCCACGCAGGACTACATCGCTGGCCGTTTCGGGTGAGGCAGATGTTGTCACGTAGACTCAAGATGATGGCTGAACCGCAGCGTTCCCCGGTTCCAAGGCGTGCCTTGGAGGCGATCCGTGCCTTCGGTGGGCATAGCGTGGTGGTGACGCCCGCTCTTGAGGTGGTGTACCAATCCCCCGACGCGATGGCGCTGCCAATCGTATCGGCGGGGGTGTTGACGCATCCGAAGCTGGCCGAATTGGCGCGTACGGCGTGGCTGGAGGGTCAGGCGCTGGTGCATCATGAACGTTTCGCCGATTTGGGGCCGATTGAACAAGCCGAGGTGTCGGCCACCAAGCTGGCCGGGCGTTGCGTGCTACTGACGATCACCGATCTCACCGCGGCGATGCGCGCGGAACAGGTGCGGCACGATCTGGTGTCCAACATCGGCCATGAACTACGCACCCCGGTGTCTGGAGTGCAGGTGATCGCCGAGGCGTTGGACATCGCCAAAGACGACCCGGCGGCGGTGGTGCACTTCTCGGAACGACTGAAAGTGGAAGCCGAACGGATGGCCCGGCTGATCGAAGACATCCTGGCGTTGGCGGTGGCCCAAGATCGCAGCACCGAACGGTTCGTCGTCGTCGATCTAGCCGATGTGGTGACGGCTGCCTGGGATCACGAGGCCACTCGCGCGGCGGGAGAGGGCATCACTCTCAAGGTGACGGTGCCGACGGTGGGGGAGGCCGAAGTGTTCGGTGACGCCGGGGGTCTCATCACGGTGTTGGACAATCTGATAAGCAACGCCATCAGCTATTCGCCCGCGGGTTCCGAAGTGGAGGTCTCAGTGAGCGCTGATCGGGAGCAGGGGAAGGCGACCATCAGGGTGGCCGATCAAGGTATTGGTATTGAGCCCGAGGATCAGGGGCGCATCTTCGAGCGCTTCTACCGTTCTGATCGCGCCCGCTCACGGCGTACCGGTGGCACCGGGCTGGGGCTGGCGATTGTGAAGCACATCATGCTGGCGCATGGCGGCACCGTCGGAGTGCGTTCACAGCCGGGTATTGGATCGACGTTTACGGCGGTATTGCCGCTTCATGGCGGTGTGGGGAGACAGCCGGATGTACGTACCGCCTACTCGGATACGCAGGGCGATGAATGAGAGGAGAGCCAGATGGCAGACGTACTGTTGGTAGAGGATGACGATACGTTACGGGAGACGCTCAGCTATCTGCTGCACCGCGAGGGGCACGAGGTACGGGCCGTCGCCGATGGGGTGAGCGCGTTGGACGAGTTCGGCGTCAGACAACCGGATGTGATCCTGCTTGATCTGATGCTGCCGGGGGTGGACGGTGCCGAGATCGCCCGTCGGGTGCGGCTGACGTCAGAGGTGCCCATCATCATGTTGACCGCGAAGAACTCCGAAGCCGACATCGTGCTTGGGTTGGAACTAGGTGCCGACGATTACGTGACCAAGCCGTTTTCCACGCCAGAACTGCTAGCCAGAGTGCGTTCGGTGGTGCGACGCGGACGGGCGCGTGGCGTGGGTAGCGGCACCCGGGAAGGGCAGTACGACGACGGAGCGGTGTTGCGGGCATCCGGTATCGAGATGGATGTGGAACGGCATCGGGTGAGCGTGGACGGCGTGGAGGCGAAGTTGCCGCTGCGCGAGTTCGAATTGCTGGAACTGCTGCTGCGCAACGCTGGCCGGGTGCTCACCCGTTCGCAACTGGTAGATCGACTCTGGGGTGCGGACTACGTCGGCGACACTAAAACCCTTGATGTACATGTGAGACGGTTACGCTCCAAGATCGAGCGAGACCCCGCCCGTCCAGAGCGGCTGGTGACGGTGCGCGGGTTGGGGTATCGGCTGGCGGATGTTTAGCGAGTCGAGCGCGGCGGCAGGTGGCACGGGTTTGTGACACTGAGGGTTTCGGTGGACAAGGGGCCTGCGGCTGCCCGGTTGCGCCGTGGCGCGGTGTGAAGCTAAATGGTGCGACCGTGCTGGCGGCATCTCGTGCGCGGTGGCGCGGCTATCGCTGAAGGGGCTGGCAGCCGATGACGTGATAGCAGAGTTTTGGGCATAAGCCCGCTATCGCGCGGAGCGCCAAGAGGCCGCCGCGTGGTAGCGGTGGGCCATTTGGTTAGGGCTCGCTTCGCAGTGCCATGAGCCTGAAAGGCCACCGCAACTGGAAACGTCAGCGCCAGCCGCTACCCTTGAGATCATGAGGCCGGTAGAGCAGATAACCCGCAAAGTGGCACCGTTCCAGGTACATGCCGATTTCCAGCCGTCCGGCGATCAACCGGCGGCTATCGCCGAACTGGAGCGGCGCATCCGGGCGGGGGAACAGCATGTTGTGCTGCTGGGAGCCACCGGCACCGGTAAGACGGCTACTATCGCCTGGCTGGCGGAGCGGTTGCAGCGCCCAATGCTGGTGATGCAGCCTAACAAGACGTTGGCGGCACAGTACACCGCAGAGTTACGCCAATTCTTCCCCGACAACGCGGTCGAATACTTCGTCTCCTACTACGACTACTACCAGCCCGAGGCGTATGTGCCGCAGACCGACACCTACATCGAGAAGGATTCCAGTTTGAACGAGGAGGTGGAGCGGCTACGTCACTCCGCCACCAACTCGTTGTTGACTAGGCGAGATGTGATCGTGGTGGCCACCGTCTCCGCCATTTACGGCCTGGGCACTCCGCAGGAGTACGTCGATCGGATGCTTACCCTACGTGTCGGCCAGGAGTGGGAGCGTACCGCGCTGTTACGCCAACTGGTTGAGATGCAGTATGTGCGTAACGACCTTGCTGGCACGCGGGGTACCTTCCGGGTGCGCGGTGACACCATCGAAATCTTCCCGATGTATGAGGAGATGGCGGTGCGGGCCGAGTTCTTCGGTGATGAGATCGAGACGCTCACCGTTATCCATCCGCTTACCGGCGAAATCGTGGCCAATGAGCGTGAACTGTATGTGTTCCCCGCTTCGCATTACGTCGCCGGGCCGGAACGGATGGGTCGCGCCATCGCCGGCATTGAGGCGGAACTCGCCCTCCGACTTCAGGAGTTCGAGGCGCAAGGCAAGTTGCTGGAGGCGCAGCGGCTCAAGATGCGCACCACATACGACCTGGAGATGATGCGCAACATCGGCACCTGTTCCGGCATTGAGAACTACTCGCGTCACATCGACGCTCGCGCGGCGGGTACCCCGCCAAACTGCCTACTCGACTACTTCCCCGAAGATTTTCTACTGGTTATCGATGAGAGCCATGTGACGGTGCCACAAATCGGTGGCATGTACGAGGGCGACATGAGCCGTAAACGCACCCTGGTGGAGTTTGGTTTCCGGCTGCCATCGGCGATGGACAACCGCCCGCTCAAGTTCGACGAGTTCGTGGAGCGCATCGGCCAGAGCGTCTACTCGTCTGCCACCCCCGGCCCGTATGAGACGGCGCGGGCCAGCGGTTTCGTGGAACAGATCATCCGTCCCACCGGGTTGATCGATCCCGAGGTGATAGTGAAACCGACGCGCGCTCAGGTGGACGACTTGACGGACGAGATCGGCATCAGGGTCGAAAAAGGCGAACGGGTGTTGGTTACTACCCTGACCAAGAAGATGGCCGAAGACCTCACCGATTACCTGGTGGAGCACGGCGTCCGGGCCCGCTATCTGCACTCCGACATCGACACGTTGCGCCGGGTCGAACTGCTACGCGAGCTACGTCTTGGTGAATACGACGTGCTGGTCGGTATCAACCTGTTGCGCGAAGGGCTTGATCTGCCCGAAGTGTCGTTGGTGGCCATCCTCGACGCCGACAAGGAGGGCTTTCTGCGCTCCACCCGCTCATTGATCCAGACCATCGGGCGTGCCGCGCGTAATGTGTCGGGACAGGTACACATGTACGCCGATCAGGTGACCGATTCCATGGCCGCCGCCATAGACGAGACAAACCGTCGACGGGTCAAACAACTCGCGTACAACGCCGAACACGGCATTGATCCACAGCCGTTACGCAAGAAGATCGCCGACATCACCGAGATGCTGGCCCGTGAGGAAGCTGACAACGAGCAGTTGGGGCGTCGGGTGGGGCGAGGTCGTGGCAACCAGTCGGGGCCGACGGGTGCCCGGCAACTCGACCCGTCCAATCTGGCGGCGGGGGAGCTGTCGGATCTCGTCGACGAACTCACCGGTCAGATGCGTACCGCGGCGGCGGCTTTGCAATTCGAGTTGGCGGCCCGGTTGCGCGACGAGATAGCCGACCTCAAAAAGGCGTTGCGTGGCATGGTTGAGGCGATGCGCTGAGGGTGCCGCCCGTCCCGGAACGACGCGCGGCTGTCGGGTATATGCCACATGATTGGCGCGCGACCGGTGGGTACGTGGCGGGTATGCCGTATCAGGTATGCCGCGACACTGTCCAAAGGCTGTATTGCAGTGTGGTCATGCGGTACGCTGGAGGCGCTGAGGGTCACCGGGGCCACCCATTGGGGGGTGTGTCTGTTCCGGTTCTGGGTTGCTCAGTTAGATTGCCAGAAGGAGTTGGTGTCCACAATGTACTTGTTGGAGACCCCTCGCATGGATATTCATGTCTACACCTGGGTTGTGACCATCGTGGTGTTGGTCGGCATCATCGTAGTCGATGGGCTGTTTCTACACCGCGAGGAGAAGGTGCCCACCACCGCCGAATCGGCTCGCGCCACACTGTTCTACGTCGCGTTGGCCTGCGTGTTCGGTCTTGGCATCGGCGTCTTCGCTTCCTGGGAGCATTCGATGGAGTACTTCAGTGGTTATCTGCTGGAGAAGTCCTTGTCTGTGGACAACCTGTTCCTCTTCCTCATCATTTTGGAGAAACAGCGAGTACCACGCGAGTTGCAGCATTTCGCCCTCACCATGGGCATTTTGGCGGCGCTGGTCTTGCGCGGTGGTTTCATCGCGCTCGGTGCCACGTTGATCGAGAACTTCGCTTGGGTGTTCTTCCTGTTCGGCGCTTACCTGCTGTACACCGCGTACACCATCATGCGCGATTACCGCAGCCATGAGGACGAATCGGAGCATAAAGGCGACGACGGCGTGTTCATGCGCTGGATAAAGAAGGTGGTGCCCACCACCGGTACCTGGGAGCATGAGCGGCTTTGGGTGAAAGTGGACGGCAAGCGCGCCTTCACGTTGATGTTCTTCACCATCGCCTCCTTGGAACTCGCCGACCTGATGTTCGCACTGGATTCCATTCCGGCGATCTTCGGCGTCACCCAGGAGCCGTACATCGTGTTCACCGCGTCGATCTTCGCGCTGATGGGGCTGCGACAACTGTTCTTCCTCATCGGAGATCTGCTGGAGAAGTTGCAGTATCTCTCCGTCGGTCTGTTCTTCCTGTTGGCGTTCATCGGTATAAAACTGATCCTGCACGCGATGCACCATTACGAGTACATCTCGTGGGAGGTGCCGAACTGGGTTTCACTGTCGTTCATCGTCGTTGATCTGGGCATCACGGCCTTGGTGAGCGTCTTGAAGTCGAAGAAGGACGCCCGCGAGATGCTGGTGCAGAGCGAGGACTGAGCGTGGCGATACGCCCGTCGGATTTCTGTCGGGGTGGGCGGATACGATGAAGCCTATGGCTGAACGTCTGATAGTGCGTGGCGCGCGCGAACACAACCTGAAGAACGTCTCGTTGAGTTTGCCGCGTGACAAGATGATCGTCTTCACGGGGTTGTCGGGTTCCGGCAAATCCAGCTTGGCGTTCGACACCATCTTCGCAGAGGGGCAGCGGCGCTATGTGGAGTCGCTTTCCAGCTACGCCAGGCAGTTCCTAGGGCAGATGGACAAACCGGCTGTCGATTTCATCGAGGGGCTTTCCCCGGCGGTGTCCATCGATCAGAAGTCGACCAGCCGCAACCCGCGATCCACCGTCGGCACCATCACCGAGGTGTACGACTATTTACGGTTGTTGTACGCCCGTATCGGGGTACCGCATTGCCAGGTGTGCGGGGCCCCGATCAGCAAGCAAACGCCGCAACAGATCGTGGATCAATTGCTGGCGCTGCCGGAGGGCACCCGGTTTCAGATACTGGCACCGGTGGTGCGGGGTCGTAAGGGCGAGTACAACGATCTGTTTCGGCAGTTGGCGGGGCAGGGGTTCGCCAGGGCCAGGGTGGACGGCGAGGTGCATCAACTCACCGAGCCCCCGGCGCTCGATAAGCAGAAAAAGCACGACATCGACGTGGTGGTAGACCGGGTGGCGGTGAAGGCCAGCG
Source organism: Propionibacteriaceae bacterium (assembly GCA_031255975.1). Taxonomy (GTDB): domain Bacteria; phylum Actinomycetota; class Actinomycetes; order Propionibacteriales; family Propionibacteriaceae; genus WRGV01. Next base: position 15,312 of record JAIRRM010000158.1, read on the forward strand.
CGCAGCAGCGCATCACCGATTCGGTGGAGACAGCGTTGGAGTTGGCAGGCGGGGTCATCGCCATCGATTTCGTAGACAAGGGTGCCAAAGACCCCGGGCGAGTACGGCGCTTCTCGCGTGATTTGGCCTGCCCGAACGGGCACGACGTGGCCATGGAGGAGCTGGAGCCCAGGCAGTTTTCGTTCAACGCTCCCTGGGGGGCTTGTCCGACCTGTACCGGCCTCGGTATCGCGTTGGAACCAGACCCCAGGCTTATCGTCCCCGATGTCACCAAGAGCCTCGTCGAAGGGGCCATTGCCCCCTGGTCTACGCCCTGGGTGGCTTCGCATTATCAGCGGGTGTTCGAGGGGTTGGCCAAAGGTGAGGGTTTCGATCTTGTCACTCCGTGGGAGGCGTTGCCGCCCCATGCGCAAGCGTTGTTGTTGAACGGTGTTGGCGACCCGGTGTACGTCACCTACCGTAACCGTTTCGGGCGTACTCGTACCTGGTCGCAGAAGTACGAGGGTGTGCTGCCCCATGTGAAGCGGCGCTACGAGGAAGCCGACACCGATTCCGCGCGGGAGCGCTGGGGCCAGTACATGCGCGAGATTCCGTGCCCTAGCTGTAAAGGTGACCGGCTGAAGCCGTCCAGTTTGGCGGTCACCATCGGGGGCCGCAACATCGCACAATTGACGGCGCTCTCCATCGCTGAGGCCCGCTCGTTTCTAGCTGAGTTGGAGCTGTCGCACCGGGATGCCGCCATCGCGGAGCGGGTGCTGAAGGAGATTCAGGAACGGCTCAGGTTCCTGCTCGACGTAGGGCTCGATTACCTCACCCTGGCGCGCTCTGCCGGGTCGCTTTCCGGTGGTGAGGCGCAGCGCATCCGGTTGGCGACCCAGATCGGCTCCGGGCTTACCGGGGTGCTGTACGTGCTGGATGAGCCGTCTATCGGGCTGCATCAACGAGACAATCACCGACTGGTGGAAACGTTGCTACGGCTGCGCGATCTTGGTAACACGCTGATAGTGGTGGAACACGATGAAGACACCAT
>JAIRRM010000167.1 GCA_031255975.1 Propionibacteriaceae bacterium
ACGGCACCAGCGAGACGTGAATAAGCATCCAGTTTTCTCGACCGATGTCGCGCCGTACCTGACGGCAGGCTTCCAGGAAAGGCTGCGATTCGATGTCGCCGACGGTGCCGCCAATTTCGTGAATCACCACATCGTCATCGGGTTTGGCGACGCCCAACATGCGTGCTTTGATCTCGTCGGTGATATGCGGGATAACCTGCACCGTGTCGCCGAGGTAGTCACCACGACGTTCCTTGGCGATGACCGTGGAGTAAACCTGCCCGGTGGTGACATTCGACTCGGCGGTGAGATTGCGGTCAAGGAAGCGCTCGTAGTGGCCGATGTCGAGATCGGTCTCGGCACCATCGTCGGTGACGAACACTTCGCCATGCTGGAACGGGTTCATGGTGCCCGGGTCGACGTTGAGATACGGATCGAGCTTCTGCATAGTGACGCGCAAACCGCGTGCCGCCAGGAGATTTCCCAGTGACGAGGCCGTGAGACCCTTGCCGAGAGAGGAGGCGACGCCCCCAGTTACAAAGATGTGCTTGGTGGCGTTCCCCATGGGATTTCAGTCTACGCCATCGACGGGAAGGGTACCGATCTCGGCACACGACGCTTTATCCGATAGCGCGGATTTGATACGGCGATAACGCAGTTAACGACTCAGCCTTCGACCACCTCCGAAATGACGAATGACGGCTCGCAGGCGTAAGTGTTGCCCTCCCGGTTGGCAGCAATGTGCTCCTCCGCGATGACTAGCCTCTCGCTCTGGCCAGCAATTCTGCGGCGTGGGTCAACGCCGCCTCGGACGAAGCATCGCCGCCCATCATGCGGGCGATTTCGGCCACCCGGGACGCACCTGTCACTTCGGAGATGTCGGATATGGTTACCTCGCCGTCATCCGCTTTAGTAATCACCCACTGCCGATCAGCAAACGCCGCCACCTGCGCCAGATGCGTCACCACGATCACCTGCGACGAGCGTGCCAGCCGAGCCAGCCGAGCACCGATCTCGAAACCGACTCCACCGCCTACCCCGGCGTCGATCTCGTCAAACACGAAGGTGTTGCCGGGCTCCGCCAACACCACCTCCAGCGCCAGCCGCACCCGCGACAGTTCACCACCGGACGCCACCTTTGACAGCGGTGCCAACTCGGCACCAGGGTTGGCGCTGAACAACAGTTGCACCGACTCGGCACCGTACGGCCCCAACTCGGCCAACGGCTCCAGTACAAACTCCAGTCGGGCGTGTGGCATCGCCAGCCCGCCCAGTTCGGTGGCCACCGCCACGGCCAAGCGCCGTGAAGCCTCCGTCCGTCGTAGCGTGATCCCCGTTGCCAGGGCGGCCAGCCGCTCTCCCAGCACCGCCACCTCGGATTCGATGGCTCCGATGCGTTCATCTGAGGCATCCAGCCGCAGTACCCGTTCGGCGGCGGTGGCCTCCCATGCCAACACCTCGTCGATGGTCTCACCGTATTTCCGGGTGAGCGCCGCCAACTCGGCACGCCTGGCGGTGATGGCTTCCAGCCGTATCGGATCGGCCTCCAGCGTGGCGAGATACGACGCCATCTCGGTGGCTAGTTCGTTCAGTCGCTCCACCACCTCGGTGGCCGCCGCGGCCAACCCGACAGCCTGTGGATCAAGCGGCGCCAACTGGGTCGCCACCTTCCGGGCCCGCCCGGCCAATCCCACCGCTCCTGGATCGTTCCAGTCGCCATCGGCGGCACCCGATAGCGCATGGCTGGCATCTTCGGCCAGCAAACGTAGCTCGTCAACCGCCTGTAAACGCTGCGCCTCCGCCACCAATGCGACATCTTCGCCGACGACGGGACGCACTCCGCCGATCTCATCCAACCCGAACCGCAATATGTCCAACTCTCGGGCGCGCTCGCGGGCGTTGGTACGTAACTCGGTCACCTCGGCTATCAAAGCGGCCCGCCGCCGATACAGCCCCTGGTACTCCGCCAGCACACCTGCCAAATCGGTGCCAGCGGCGCGATCCAGCATCTCGCGGTGCCGCGCCGCACTGGTCAGCAACACCTGTTCTGATTGGCCGTGAATTGTCGCCAGCCCGCCGACAACGGCGTTCAGTGTGGCCACCGGCACCGCCACCCCGCCGACACCGGCCCGCGACCGCCCGGCCTGTACCCGTCGTGACACCAGCAACTCGTCGTCGTCCAGTGCGGCCCCGACATCGCCCAGCAACTCCGCCACCCGGCCCACTCCGGAGAACCGGCCCTCGATCAGCGACTGTTGCTCGCCGTGACGCACCACCGACGTATCGGCCCGCTCGCCCAACAGCAAACCCAGACCAGTGACCACCATGGTCTTGCCGGCACCGGTCTCACCGGTCACCGCCGTCAACCCCGGCGCGAACTCCAACCTGGCGTCCGCGATGACGCCTACATTGCTCAGCCGCAGATCGGTAAGCATCAGGCACTCCGCCATGAATGGATCGGCAACTGAAACTTCACCACCAGCCGGGTGGTGAACGGCTGCTCTTTGAGCCGCGCCAGCCGTAGATTCTGCGGGTGCCTGGTTACCACCACTCGGTCGCCGATACCGATAGTGGTTTCACGCCGCCCATCGCATACCACGGTGGCTTCATCTTCGGATGCCTCACCCAGGGTCAGTTCAACCAGTGAATCGGGGCTGAGCACCATGGGGCGGGCGAACAGGGCGTGCGCCAACAGCGGCACCAGTTCGATGGCCGCCACATCAGGCCACACCACCGGGCCGCCAGCGGAGAAGGCGTATGCGGTGGAGCCGGTTGGGGTACACACCAACACTCCATCGCACGACCACTGCGACAACGGACGGCGATCCACGCTTACCAACACGTCAACCATGTGCTTACGGGCGATTTTCTCAATCGACGCCTCGTTCACGGCGAATGCCTGCCATTTGAGCACCCCGGCGGTGTCATGCACCCGTACACCGACGGTGAGCCGCTCCTCCACTTCGTAGTCACGACTCAGCACCTGTTCCACCAGTCGCGTCGTCTCGTGCGCCTCAAGTTCCGCAAGGAACCCGACATGCCCCAGATTCACCCCCAGCAACGGCACCTCACGCGGCAACGCCCACTCGGCGGCGCTCAGAATAGTGCCATCGCCGCCGAACACCACCAGCATCTCAGCCGTCTCGACGGCGCTCAGGGGCAGCAACTCCACCATGGGCAGCTTGGCTTGCACGTCGGGCAGCCGACGATCATCGACCGCCACCCGCACCGACCCATCGCCGACGGCCAACACTCCGCCGACGAACTCGGAGGCGGCGTCAACCGCCTCCATGCGGCTGGTGTGCGCCCAGACGCCGATGACCCTGCTTTCCACGTAGGCAAGCCTAGTGGGTATCGGTGATACTTTGCGCCCATAAGGGCGCGGCGGATACTTAGCCCAACTCCTCCGGCAGCGCGGGCAGTTCACCCTCTGGCGTCTCCAGCACATGCCGCGCCAAGAACCGCAGCACCACCTGGTACCACACCTTCGCGTGCTGCGGGGTGAGCACCCAATGGTTCTCGTTCGGGAAGTACAAGAACTCGTGCTGGCTCACTCCGTTGGCATCGGCGGGCAGCCCGGAGTGGGCGTTCAACTCGTACCAGAGCCTGAGCCCCTCGCCAATCGGCACCCGATAATCCTTATCGCCGTGGATGACCAGCATCGGGGTGACGATGTTAGCTACCGAACGCTGCGGTGAGTTCGCGTCCATGTTGGCACCCGACGGCCATTCGCGCTCCCAGTAGCTCGCCATGTCGGTGGTGGGGCCGAACTGATCCAGCGCCCACAGCGAAGCGTGCGTCACGATGCACTTGAACCGGTCGGTGTGCCCGGCCACCCAGTTCGCCATGTAGCCGCCGAAGCTGCCTCCCATCGCGCCGGTACGGGTTTCGTCAATGTCTGGCCTTGCCGATACGGCATCGGCGACGCTCATCAGGTCGGTATACGGCTTGCCGCCCCAGTCGGCCCAGCCGCGCTGGATGAAGTCGAGGCCGTAGCCGGTGCTGAGCGCCGGGTCGGGCAGCACCACGGCGTAACCTTGGGCCACCAACAACCACGGGCACCAACGCCAAGCCCAGGCGTTCCACGAACCGAGCGGGCCGCCGTGAATCCAGAGGATCATCGGTGCCGGATTCGCCGCGGTGGCGTCTTCCGGCAGACAGATCAGCGAACGGATGGTCTTTCCATCTTCGGCTTGACTCTCGAACACCTCCAGCCGACCCGGCAGTGGCGGGTTGGGGATCGGGGACGGCAACACCTGGGCCTGCACCGGCCCACCCGTGAACGCGGCGGCGATGTCGATACGCACCGGCTCCGGCGGAGCGAGGTACGACGAGCGCAGCGCGTACGCCCAGTTGCCGTCACCAGAGATTCCCACGTTCATGAACGCGGCGGCGTCTGCGGTGATCTTTGTCACCTCGTTCGTGTTCACGTCGATGTACCACAGCGGGCAGGTGCCCAGATCGTCAGCCAGCACGTACACGCCTTCGCCGCTCGGGCACCAAGCCACCGGCGTTGGCCAGCGATCCCATTCGGGCGCGAGGCGGCGTGGATTGCTGCCGTCGGTACCCATCAGCCAGAGTTGATGATCGGCGGCGGTGTGGTCATCGCCGTACACTTCACGGACATACGCGACCAGCTTGCCATCTGGTGAGAGCACCGGATGCCCCAGGTCGGCACCCTCTTCGTCGCCGATGATTTTACGTTCGCCCGTCGCCACGTCGATGGTGGTCAGTACGCAGCGTTGCCCGCCGCGTACTGGCTGGTTCCAGCCGGTGACGATGGTGGTGCCGTCGGCGGTGAGTTGGCCGTTCTGCTCCACCAACCCGGCACCGATACCCGGTGTGAGATCGGTGAGTTTGGCCAATTCTGGCTCGATGACGGGTTTGGCGGGGGCGGTGGGCTCAGCGTCTGACGAGCACTGGCAGCAGCATTGCTTGTCTAACTTCAGGTAATGCGGCAGCGCCGGGCCAAGGTCGTGATCCCAGTGGCGAATCGGGTAACTGGTGTGCAAAATGGCCGCCACCGCCGTCTCCTTGCGAGCCTTGGCGATACGGTCATCGTCTGCTAAATCTTTGGCATTCGGGTTTACGGCGGACACGGCGACTACGGTGTCGGCCTGCGCGGCGGCCATCACAGCGCCAATGCCGTTCGGACGACTGGCGATGACGCGCGCCTCACCACCGTCTTTCGGCAGCAGCCAGAGCGCTGGGGTTTCTTCCACCGCCCCAGGTTCTGCGCTGGGTCGCGCGGACACAAACAACAGGTCGCCACCGGCGGTGAACACCGGGGAGCCTTCGCCCTTCATGGAGCGGGTGAGCCGCCGCGCCTTTCGCTTGCCCTCCGGATCAATCTCCCAGAGCGCGCTCACGTATTTGCTGGTCTTCGGATCGGGGGTTTGCACCGCGACGACGAGGCGCGACCCGTCCGGCGCGCTCGCCATGGCGGCGATTCGCGGATACTTCACATAGGCGTCAATGTCATGGAACGGCGTAGTGCTCATGGGATGAATGCTAGCGACATCGCTCCACCTTTACCCACCCTATGCTTCTCTTTGGACGCCCCGCTTCCTCTTTGTAGGCTTCCGGCTCCCCTTCACGACTGGCGGCGCAAACCGAGGAACCACTCGATATTGCCGTGTTCACCGGGGAGCGCACTGGGGGCTCGGTACTGTTCCCTCCAGCCCAAATCTGCGGCATGAGCCGAAACCTTGGCCACACAGGCGAGCGCTTCCGCCGCGTCCTTGACCACACCGGTACGTCCCAACGCGGCTCTACCCACCTCGAACTGTGGCTTGACCAGTAGCAGCGCGATACCGTCTGGTGCCACCACCGCGAGGATCTGCTCCATGATGAGCGTCAGCGAAATGAATGACACATCGCCAACCGCCAACCCCACTGGTTCGCCGTCCACGTCGTCCAGGGTGAGATCGCGCAGGTTCAGCCCCTCGCGATTTACCACTTTGGGATTGGCGGCCACTTCGGGGGCCAATTGGGCGTGCCCCACATCCACCGCGTATACCCGCTCGGCACCCCTACTGAGCACTACCTGAGTGAAGCCGCCGGTGGACGCTCCGGCGTCCAGCACCCGCGGCGGCACCGCGATACCCCAACCGTCCAGCGCGCCGATGAGTTTATGTGCGGCGCGTGAAACCCAGGGGTCGGCGGACACACTGATACGGGTGGAGGCGTTCACATCGTGGGCCGGTTTCGTGACCGGTTTCCCGCCGATCAGCACCCGGCCCCCGGTGATGAGCTGCCCGGCCTGGGAGCGCGAGCGCGCCAGGCCACGCTCCACCAGCGCCACATCGAGCCGAGTCATGCCTCGCGGCGCATCGGAATGGACATGGTCGCGGGGGCATTTTGATGATGCTGAATCGCCAACACCTCGGCCAACGCCTGTTGCGCCTTCGTCAAACGCTCCAGTTTTTCAGCGGTGGACAACTCAGCGATGCCCTCCAGACCTGCCAGTGCGGCGGCGACAGCGGCATCGCCGGTGTCGGGTATGCCGTCATTCATCGGGACGCCGCCATCCATAACAGCGTCTTCGCCCGCCGAGATATTTTCACTCATAGCCTGCCTCAATCCCGTCATTCCGACCTCCCCCAACTCCGTCATTCCGGCCTCCGAGCCGGAATCCCTACATCCACACCCCCGTCATTCCGGCCCCTCCACTCCGTCATTCCGGCCTACGAGCCGGAATCCCTACATCCACCCCCCCCGCAGACCGCCCCCACCCCCCCCGCAAACAGGCCCCCCCCCCGGAATACCACCCACCACCCCCCCCCACCCCACACACC